>NZ_JAMOIT010000022.1:0-91654 GCF_023656375.1 Paenarthrobacter sp. TYUT067 | reverse complement strand
AGGCTAAGGGGCGGCCCCCCCGGCCAGAAACCCCGACGCGGGCCCACCCCTTTTCGGGGCGGGCCGGCGTTTTTCGTGTGCTCACCCAACTGGTCGTCGTGCGCTCACCCAACTGAGTAGGGGCACACGGGTGGGGGCGGTTGGGTTAGCGGCGGTTGGGTTAGAGTACGGCGGGCTTGGGCTTGGGACGCAGCAGGATAGCAGCAACGACGCCGCCTATTGCCCCGCCGAGGTGCGCCTGCCACGAGATGTAACCCATGACCGTGGGCAGCACGCCGAAGAGGATGCTGCCGTAGGCCATGAAAAGCACCACGGAGAGCAGGATTTGCCACCAGCTGCGGTTGAAGAATCCACGCACCAGCAAGAACGCGAAGAACCCGAACACCAGTCCGGATGCCCCCACGGTCACCCCTCCCCCGCCGATCAGCCACACCGCCAGCCCTGACCCGAGCCAGCTGAATGCCAACGCCGTGATGAACACGCGGATGCCGGACAGGAACACCAGGAAGCCGAAGATGATCAGCGGCAGCGTGTTGGACAGAAGGTGGTTGAAGTTGGCGTGCAGCAGCGGAAAGGTCAGGATGTCCAGTACCCCGTCAATGGAGCGGGAGCGCAGACCAAAGGTGGAGTTCAGTCCGTGGCGCATCAAGGTATTGAGGATCTCTATGACGTAGAGCAGGACAACGAAGCCGCCCATAAAGAGCAGGCCGCCTTTCGCCCGCCCGGCCAAAGATTCGCGCGCCTCTTCCTTTGATTCCTCAGGCATTCCAAGCACCATGGGCGCCCCTTCCGTCAGTGCACCACGATCGGCTGGAAGCCCTCGGCCCGCAGTGCACCGAGAACCTGCTCGCCGTGTTCGTGGCCTTTGGTTTCCAGGTTGATAGTGATGGAGACGTCCCCCATGCTGATGGAACCACCCAAACGGGTGTGGTCCAGGCCGGTGACGTTGGCATCGTTTTCAGCGATGATGCGGGCTATGGTGGCCAACGAACCCGGCCGGTCATCGAGCATCATGCGGACCGTCATGAAACGGCCTGCGGCCGAGAGACCGCGCTGGATGACTTTGAGCATGAGCATGGGATCGATGTTGCCGCCGGAAAGCACGACGGCGGTGTTCCCCGGGTTGTCGATCTTGCCGTCCATCAGTGCGGCTACTCCGACCGCCCCGGCTGGCTCCACCACCATCTTGGCGCGCTCGAGGAGGAAGATCAGGGCACGGGCGAGCGAGTCCTCGCTCACGGTGACTACGTCGTCAACAAGCTCGCGGATGATGCTGAAGGGCAGTTGCCCCGGACGTCCTACCGCAATGCCGTCGGCCATGGTGGTGACCTTTTTCAGTGGCACCAAGGCATCGGCGGCAAGTGAGGGCGGGTAGGCGGCGGCGTTTTCTGCCTGTACGCCGATCACCCTGATCTCGCGGCCAAGTTCCTTGGCCCTGGCCTTGATGGCCACAGCTACGCCTGCCAGCAGCCCGCCGCCGCCAACACCCATGAGGATGGTGTCTACGTTGGGGATCTGGTCCAGGATTTCGAGCCCGATGGTGCCCTGTCCGGCAACAACATCCACGTTGTCAAAGGGGTGGACAAACACTGCGCCTGTCTCGTTGGCGTAGCGTTGCGCTTCCGCCAAGGCCTCATCCACGTTGTGGCCGTGCAGGACCACCTCGGCGCCGTGGCTCCTGGTGGCCGCCAGCTTGGGCAGGGCCACACCCAGGGGCATGTAAATGCGGGCATTGATGCCCAGGCTCTTGGCCGCCACTGCTACACCTTGGGCGTGGTTACCGGCTGAGGCCGCCACGACGCCGCGCTTCTTTTCCTCGTCCGTCAGGCGCGCCATGCGCACGTAGGCGCCGCGAACCTTGAAGGAGCCTGCGCGCTGCAGGTTCTCACACTTGAAAAAGACGTTGCCGCCCACGAGGCTGCCCAGCGCACGGGACGACTCCACAGGAGTCTTGGTAATAATGCCCTCGAGGAGCTCCTGCGCCTTGAGGACATCGTCCAGCGTGACGGGCAGGGTTTCGAGGGTATTCACTGACTATTCTCCTTTGTTGGTGTCGGCTTGAGGCTCCTCAACAGAGGCGCTCCCCGAAGCCTTGGTCTTGCCGGTGACGCCTTTGGCGAGGCGCGATTCGGGCCGTGGGAGGTGGACCTCCTTGAAGTTGGCATCACTGTCCGGCCCCGCCGAAGCGGCAGCCGGCTGGAGTTCCACACCGCCCAATCCTTCATCATGTTCCCACGTCCGGCCCGCAATGTAGCGAACTGCCGTGTTTACTACGGCGAGCAACGGAACCGCGAACAGGGCTCCGGGGATGCCGGCCAGGTACGATCCGGCGGCAACTGAGAGGATCACTGCCACCGGATGAAGTGCCACGGCCTTGCCCATCACCAGGGGCTGCAGGATGTGGCTTTCAAGCTGCTGCACCACCAGCACGATTGCCAGCATGATCAGTGCGTTGATGGGGCCGTTGGCCACGAGGGCGAGCAGGACCGCGATGGCACCGGTCACCAAGGCACCCACCACCGGAATGAACGAGCCGATGAACACCAGCACCGCCAAGGGCAGCGCCAACGGGACCTGGATGATGGCGGCGCCGACGCCGATGCCCACAGCATCCACGAACGCGACGAACATTTGAATTCGCACGTAGCTGACCATGGACGTCCAGCCCCGGCGCCCGGCGCCGTCAGTGGCCCTCCGCGCGCTCCTGGGCAGGAGTCGGACCATGAAGGCCCAGATCCGGGGTCCCTCCAGGAGGAAGAAGATGAGTATGAACAGTGCAAGGACAAGACCGGCCGCGAAGTGACCGGCAGTGCTGCCGAAGGACAACGCGCCGCTGAGGATGCTGCTGCTGTTGTTCTGGAGGGCGTCCGCGCCGTCGGAAATGTACTGGTCAATCTGGTCTGCGGTCAGGTGCAGCGGCCCATCGGCCAACCACGTCTGAATCTGCTGGATGCCTGCCAGCGCCTCCTGCCAGAGGGCACCAAAGCCTGTCACCAATTGCCTGCCAACCAGCGCAAGGGCACCGCCGATCACGCCAATGAAGCCCAACACTGTGATGGCAACCGCTCCCCCGTTGGGTACCTTGCGGTTGCGCAGCCACTTCACTACCGGGTGCAGCAAGCCGGCCAACAGCGCAGCAACCATCACCGGGATAATGAGGAAGCTGACTTTGCCCAGCAGCCAGACAAGGGCGCCGATCATGAGCAGGATCAGGCCGGCCCGCCAGGACCAGGCTGCTGCAATGCGCACCCCATACGGGATGTCTTCGGCAATTTGGCGGTCAGAACGTGTTTTGGCGTCCGGTGTTGGCGTCATGAACCCATAATTCCGCAGGGCGCGCCGTATGGGAAACCGGCTCTCACTTCCGGGACATTTCCAAGCCCGTCGGAGCCATTCCCAGGCTTTTCCGAGTCCAGGGAGCTATAGGGAGGCTGCGATTCCCCAACGCATGGTGAATGCCTCGCCAGGTGCCAGCCAGCGGAGGCCATCACCGCTGTTGAAGGCGTTGGCCGGCCCGGTCATGGGTTCAAGGGCAACGGCTTTGGAACGGCCCGGGAAGGTGTCGGTGACGAAGACGTGAACATATTGGCAGTTTTCGTCCTGCTCCAGGCTCACACTGCGGCCATCCGGTGCGGTCAGCGTATGGCGCGCCGAGCCGCCGTCGAACGCCAGGTCAGTCAAGGCGACGTCGACCAGCAGGCCGCCTACTCGGGCACCACCGGAGAGGTCGTACTCACCGTCCGCAGGCGCGGTGCTGCGCGGAATGAGGCGCTCGTCCGCCACCAGCCGGGTGGCAGCCCGGACGGTCAGGACCAGGTCCTCGGGGGCTACATCGCCGATCCGCAGGTACGGGTGCGCGCCCAGGACGAAGGGGGCATTGCTTTGGGAATCGTTGATCAGCGTCTGGGAGACGCGGAGATCAAGGTTCTGGTCCAGTTCGTAGCGCACCTGGTGCCGCACCAGGAACGGGTAGCCGTGCTGGGGAAATACTGTGGCTTCCAGCGTCACGAAGAACTCGGATTCGTCCACCAGCACGTACCCGGTGTTGCGCAAGAGTCCGTGGCTGGCGTTGTTGCGTGAGGCCTCGGTGATGTCCAGTTGCTGCTTCTTGCCGTCCAGGTACCAGATCCCGTCCTCTACCCTGTTCGCCCACGGCGCCAGGGTGATACCCGTAGCACCGGGGGCAATGTGATCGTCGCCGTAGCTTTCAGTCAGCTCGACGCCGCCACGGGAGTAGAGTCGCAGGCCGGCGGCGAGCTCGGTAATGACGGCGAGCGCATCGCCCCGGCGGAGCTCGAACTGGCGGCCCGTGGCGAAGCGGCGGGACTCGGACTGATGGGCGTTATCGGCTGGCGACGGGGAGACAGACATGGCAATACCGTACTGCATTGCCTGACCTTCACGGCGAGATGAATGTTAGCTTTTGTTAGAAACTATGCGTTTTTGGTCACTTGTGAAATACTGAACCTATGAGCCGCATCACCAGCACCCGCCTCGCGGACAGCCGAGAGCTGATCTACTTCGACGACCCCGGAACGCCGGAGCGAACACCGGATTCCCTGGTGGACCACCGCGAGCTTCCTGCCCGTGGCGAGCCAGGCGAGGTGCGCTACGACGCTTTGTCCGGTGACTGGGTGGCGGTAGCTGCCCACCGCCAAACCCGTACGCACCTTCCCCCTGCTGATCAGTGCCCCATCTGCCCCACCACGGCTGCTAACCCTTCGGAAATCCCGGCATCGGACTATGACGTGGTGGTGTTCGAGAACCGCTTCCCTTCATTGGGTCCGGCCGTGGGTGATATCCCCCCGCTTCCTGCACCCGGGCACTCCGGCCACAGCCTCAAGGGCCCGGCGTACGGCCGCTGCGAGGTTGTCGCCTTCACACCTCAGCACACCGGCTCCTTCGCTGAACTGGGCGAAACACGTGCGCGTACGGTCATCGAAGCGTGGGCCCAACGCACTGAAACCCTGAGCACCCTCCCCGGCATCAAGCAGGTGTTCCCGTTCGAGAACCGCGGCGCGGACATCGGCGTCACCTTGCACCACCCGCACGGCCAAATTTACGCTTACCCCTACGTGACCCCCCGCGCCGCCCAGCTCGGTGCGGTAGCGCGAAAGTACTACGACGACGTCGACGCGAAGGAAACGCTCGGGGCCTCCCTCCTCAAGGCCGAACGTGAGGACGGCAGCCGCATGGTCCTGGAGGCCAAGCACTTCAGCGCCTATGTGCCGTTCGCTGCGCGCTGGCCCTTGGAAGTCCACCTCGTTCCGCACCGCAGCGTCCCGGATCTTGCCGCGTTGACGGGCGAAGAACGCGATGAGCTCTCGCACGTCTACTTGGACCTGTTGAAGCGGCTCGACGCCCTCTACCCCACCCCTATGCCGTACATCTCTGCCTGGCACCAGGCACCTTTGGACCCTGCCCTTCGCCCTGCAGGCCAACTGCACTTGCAGCTCACCTCACCCCGCCGTGCTGCCGATAAGCTGAAGTACCTGGCCGGTTCCGAGGCCGCCATGGGCGCGTTCATCAACGACACCACCCCCGAGGCAGTGGCGGAACGGCTGCGTAGCGTCGCCGCACAACCTTCGACTATGACTCTGGAAGGCACACGAGCATGACCACCACTACCGAGACCAGCGTCCTCGCCGCCCGCTTCCAGGAAACGTTCGGCGCAGCTGCCGACGGCGTGTGGCAGGCACCGGGACGGGTTAACCTCATCGGCGAACATACGGACTACAACGAGGGCTTTGTGCTGCCCTTCGCTATCGACAAGACAGCAAAGGTGGCCTTGCGCGTCCGCGACGACTCGAAGGTGCGCATGCTGTCCACCTTCGGCGGCCACGGAATCGTGGAAGCCGACCTGGCGGACTCGGAACCTGGGTCAGGTGAAGGGTGGTCACGCTACCCCCTCGGCGTCGCTTGGGCGCTTAAGGAACGTGGCGTCACGGTGCCTGGCTTTGACCTCCTGCTCGACTCCGATGTTCCCTCCGGCGCTGGTTTGTCTTCCTCCCACGCAATCGAGTGCGCCGTCATCTCGGCCCTCAACGAGTTGACTGGCGCCGGTCTGGCTGCCGAAGACCTGGTGCTCGCTACCCAGCGCGCCGAAAATGTGTTCGTAGGCGCGCCTACGGGCATCATGGACCAGTCGGCTTCCCTGCGTGGTGCCAAGGGGCACGCCGTTTTCCTGGACTGCCGCGACCAGCATGTGGAGCTGGTCCGGTTCGACGCAGAAGCGTCCGGCCTGGTCCTGTTGGTCATTGACACCAAGGTGTCGCATTCACACGCCGACGGCGGTTACGCCTCCCGGCGCGCGTCCTGCGAGTTGGGTGCCGAGATCCTTGGCGTCAAGGCACTGCGCGACGTCGGCGTGGAGCGTTTGGAGGAAGCCTCCGGGTTGCTGGACGAGACGACCCTCCGGAGAGTCCGCCACGTGGTCACCGAAAATGATCGCGTGCTTCAGACGGTGGAAACCCTGGACTCCCAGGGCCCTGCCGCGATTGGTGCACTGCTGGATGCCAGCCATGTCTCCATGCGCGACGATTTTGAGATCTCATGCCCGGAACTGGACCTCGCCGTGGACACATCCCGGGCCAACGGCGCCATCGGTGCACGCATGACCGGCGGCGGCTTTGGCGGATCAGCCATCGCACTGACTCCGGTGGGCCAAGAGCAGCAGGTTCGCGACGCCGTCGTGCGTTCTTTCGCGGAGGCGGGCTTCACCGCACCTGACATCTTCACCGTTACCCCGGCAGAAGGCGCCCTGCGCCTCGCCTGACGCGTTCAGTTCCACCGTGCTAGCGCCCGGCGTCCCAGCGGATGCCGGGCGTAAGCTGGGGCCATGACTGAGGCTGTCATCGTTGCTACTGCCAGAAGCCCTATTGGCCGGGCCTTCAAGGGTTCCCTCAAAGACGAACGTCCGGATGACCTGGCCACCGCCATGGTGCAGGCCGCCCTCGCAAAGGTTCCGGGCTTCGATCCCGCCGCCGAGGACGGGCAGGGCCTGGACGACATCCTGCTGGGCTGCGCTGAACCCAGCGGTGAGGCCGGATCCAACATGGCACGGGTGGTTGCCGTCCTGGCGGGTTTGGACCGCGTACCCGCAGCAACTATCAACCGCTTCTGTGCCTCCAGCCTGCAAACCCTGCGGATGGGCTTCCATGCCATCAAATCCGGGGAGGCGCACGCGATCGTGTCCGCCGGGGTGGAGAGTGTGTCCAGGTACCAGAACTGGGCAGGGGCCGGCGAAACGGATTCCTCTAACCACAACCCTCTTTTCGAGGCAGCGGCCCAGCGTACTGCGGCGCGCGCGGCCTCCAACATCCCGTGGACCGACCCGCGTCTCGGCGGGCGGCTACCCGATATCTATATCTCCATGGGCCAGACCGCCGAAAACGTGGCCACAAGCTATGGAATCAGCCGGGCCGAGCAGGACGAGTGGGGTGTCCTGAGCCAGAATCGTGCCGAAGCCGCCATTGCCTCAGGGTTTTATGCCCGGGACATCACGCCCTACACGCGCAAGGACGGAATTGTGGTGGAACGGGATGACTCACCCCGGGCCGGGGTCACCTTGGACGCCGTCTCCGCGTTACAGCCTGTGTTCCGTACGGAGGGGACCGTGACTGCAGGTAATGCCTGCCCCCTGAACGACGGTGCCGCGGCTGTGGTGGTCATGAGTGACGCGCGCGCCCGCGAATTGGGCCTGCAACCGCTGGCGCGGGTGGTGTCAACCGGCGTCAGCGCCCTCTCCCCGGAGCTTATGGGCATGGGTCCCGTGGAATCGACCCGGCGGGCCCTTGCCCTGGCAGGACTGACCATGGACGACATCGACCTCGTGGAGCTCAACGAAGCCTTCGCCGTGCAGGTGGTGGCGAGCGCCCGCGAGCTGGGAATTGATCCATCGAAGCTGAACGTCCATGGTGGCGCCATCGCTTTGGGCCATCCCTTCGGCATGACCGGGGCCCGGATGACCAGCACGCTCCTCAATGGGCTCAAAGAACGCGACGGAACCCTGGGCCTGGCCACACTGTGCGTCGGCGGAGGCCAGGGCATGGCCGTGGTTTTTGAGCGCTTGAGCTAGCCGACAGGTCTTCAGGTGGCGAGTGGTTGGATCTGACCCCTCAGCGACACAAAAATGCCCCCGAAGACTCTCCGGGGGCATTTCGCGTTGGAGCTGTTGGTAACTAGTCGTCGCCTCGAAGGATTGCCAGCAGGCGGATGATTTCAACGTAGAGCCACACCAAGGTGACCGTCAGGCCGAATGCCGCAACCCAGGAGTACCGCTCCGGGGCGCCTGCACGGACGCCTTCCTCGATGCTGGTGAAGTCCATGATCAGCGAGAATGCGGCCAGGCCGATGGCCAGGATACCGATGAAAACGCCCAGCGGGATGCCGAAGATCTCGACGCTTGTGCGCAGGCCGAAGGGCTCCTGCACAACACCGGTCCACGACATCACCAGGTTGATCAGTGCGAAGACCGCGTAACCGATGGTGGCGATCATGAAGAAGCGCACCATCTTGGGGGTGGCGCGGACCTTGCCACTCTTGAAGAGCACCAGGGTGACGCCGAAAACTGCCAGGGTACCGATGACAGCCTGAAGGCCGACACCGGGGTACATGCCATCCAGGACGCGGGTAAGTCCGCCCAGGAACAGGCCTTCAAGGCCGGCATAGGCGAGGATCAGGGCCGGTGAAGGCTGCTTCTTGAAGGTGTTGACCAGTGCAAGAACGAAGCCGCCCAGTGCACCAACGATCATCAGCATGGTGGAGAGGCCGGGAGCAACGAAGAGAGTGACGCCGGCACCGATGATCAGCACAACGAGGCAGGCGACGGTCTTCATGATGACGTCGTCATAGGTCATGCGGCCGGTGTCGGCCGGGCCTGCAGCAGGCTGGTTGTACATCTGCTGCAGCTGCTCGTTGGTCATGTTCTGCTGCTGGGCGGACCATGCTGCGTGGCCGTCCATGACCTGGCTCGGTGCACGGCCGGGTGCTTGGTTGAACTGCTGGCCGTACGGGTTCTGCGGTACAGGCGGGGCCTGCTTTGCTCCACGGAAATTCTTTCCGTTGAAGACTGGGTTTCCGCCAAGTGCCATTGCGGGTGTCCTCCTGAAAAAGGGCTAGTGATAATTCACGGTACCAATTACCACGTGCGCGCGGCAGGGAAAGTTCCCTTGTTCACCCAGACGAAACTCAACCGTGACAAGAAAAGGACCAGCGGCTGCTCCCGGAGGTTTGCGAGCATTGGTGCATCACAAGTTGCCTATAGCTTCACAGTTGTTATCTGATCGCGATCTTCCCAGCCCCGAACTGGGCGTTTATTGCCTCCACAGGGCGGTAACATAGGCCACACATGGGTGACTTAGATCACAAACGAGGCAGCTAGGCAAGAACAATTCACAAGCCCCATGACCGTTCGCACCGGCTGCAATGGCGCAGCCGGGACCACCCCCACTGTGGAGGTTTCCATTTTGAGAAGCACACTGCGCGACCCGTCCATGAGACGGTCCAAGGGACTGCAGAGAGTTGTGGGGGCGCTGTTCGCAGCCCTCATTACCGCTCTGTTGATCGCCGCCCCTTCGGCACAGGCAACCACCCCCTCGCCTTCGCCGTCACCGACGTCGTTCCAAAACAACATCAGCGGGTTCCTCCGCGACGATGCCCGGGCCCCCATATCCGGAGTCAAGATCAAAGCCACGGGCAACGGATTCGAAGGTGAAGCCACCTCCGGTGCAAACGGAGCCTGGACCATCGGCGTTCCCGTCCAAGGTACTTACACCATTGAGCTGGATACCTCCACGTTGCCGGAGGGAATCGCACTGGCCGAGGGACAGGACAATCCCCGTGATGTCACCTTCAGCCAAACATCTAACTTGTCGGTGATCTTCGCCTTTGGCGAGGGCATTGTGGTGCAGCAACAGGACTTCGGCCAAAACCTCCTCAATCGCCTCGTTGCGGGTCTTAGCTTTGGCCTCCTCCTTGCACTCGCCTCGGTTGGCCTTTCCCTGATCTTCGGAACCACCGGCTTGACCAACTTCGCCCACGGTGAGATGGTGACGCTGGGCGCGGTACTGGTGTTCATGTTCAATGCCTTCGGGCTTCCCTTCTGGCTGGCGATCCTGCTTGCCCTGGTGGGCGGCGGTCTCTTCGGATACGTCCAGGACGCAGGGCTTTGGCGGCCCTTGAGGAAGCGTGGCTCCGGCCTGGTCCCCATGATGATTGTCAGCATCGGCCTGGCACTGGCAATCCGCTACGTCATTCAGTTCTTCTTCGGCGGCGCAACACAACAGCTGCCCGGCGCGCAGAGTGCTGAGATCCAAATCGGACCTGTGTCGATTTCTCCGAATAATCTGTGGTCCCTGATTATCAGTGCCGTGGTGATCGCCTTGATCGGCATCGTCCTGCTTAAGACCCGCCTCGGCAAGGCGACCCGCGCCGTAGCGGACAATCCCGCACTGGCAGCTGCCTCCGGCATCGACGTTGACTCTGTGATCCGCATTGTCTGGATTGTGGGCGGCGTCCTCGCTTCCCTCGGCGGCATCCTGTGGGCGTACTACCGTCCAGGTGTCACCTTCGACATGGGCTCGCAGATCCTGCTGCTCATCTTCGCCGGCGTGACCCTGGGTGGTTTGGGAACCGTCTTCGGCGCCCTGATCGGCTCCATCGTCGTAGGTATCTTCGTGGAACTGACTACCGTGTTCGGCCTGCCCGCCGACCTCAAGTACGTCGGTGCGCTGTTCATCATGATTGTTGTTCTTCTGTTCCGACCGCAGGGTATCCTCGGCCGGCGTGAGCGTGTGGGTTAGGAGCGGGCCATGGACTTCGGATTTATTCTCTCCAGCGCCCTTGGCGAATTGTTCAGCCCAACGACGGCGGCTTACGCACTTGCCGCTCTGGGCCTCGCGGTGCACTTTGGCTACTCAGGGCTGTTGAACTTCGGCCAAGCCGGCTTCATGGCCGTGGGTGCCTACGGTTTCGCCATTTCCACCCTGACGTTCGACGCACCGTTCTTCCTGGCATTGATCATTTCCATTCTCTGCTCGGTCATCTTCGCGTTCATCCTGGGTATACCTACTCTGCGGCTCAGGGCGGACTACCTGGCCATTGTCACCATCGCAGCGGCAGAAATTGTCCGCTACGTAGTCACCACCAATCAGCTCACCAGCGTCACAGGCTCCGCCAACGGCCTGGCAGCGTTCGAGAACACCTTCTATGCCATGAACCCCTTCCCCGAGGGTTCCTATATGGGCATGAACAACCGCGACTTCTTTATCCGCGTGGTGGGTTGGGGACTGGTCATTGTGTGCTGCGTCCTGGTGTGGCTCCTGATGCGCAGCCCATGGGGCCGTGTCCTGAAGGGCATCCGCGAGGACGAGAACGCCGTCCGCTCCCTGGGCAAAAACGTCTACGCCTACAAGATGCAGGCCCTGGTCATTGGTGGCGTGCTGGGTGCCTTGGCGGGCATGATCTTCACGCTCCCCCGCGGTGCCGTCCAACCGTCCAACTACGGCACGGAACTGACGTTCTTCCTGTGGACCTGCCTCCTGCTCGGCGGTATGGCCACTGTCCTGGGGCCGGTTATTGGAGCCATGATCTTCTGGGTTGTGCTCTCACTGACGCAGAGCTTGCTCTACGGCCTCATCGAATCAGGAATCATTACCTGGCTGACCACCGTCCAAGCTGGCCAGTTGCGCTACATCCTGGTGGGTGTTGCGCTGATGCTGCTGATGATCTTCCGCCCGCAAGGCGTCTTCGGCAATAAGAAGGAGCTTGCTTTCGCATGAGTGAGACCAACGAAAACAACATCGACTACATGACCGATTCGCGGCCTATCGCCGTCGGGGAAAACACCCCCGGCTGCAAGAAGCGCGATCCCATTGTGGTGGCTGAGGACGTCACCCGTTCCTTCGGCGGCATCAACGCCGTGGACGTTGAATACCTCGAGATCCCGCGCCACAAGATCACCGCTTTGATCGGTCCCAATGGCGCAGGGAAGACCACGCTGTTCAACCTGCTCACTGGCTTTGACACTCCCAATACAGGTAAGTGGCAGTTTGAAGGCAACAGCCTGGCAGGGGTCTCCTCTTACAAGGTGGCCCGCATGGGCATGGTCCGCACCTTCCAGCTGACCAAGGTGATGGGCAAGCTGACCGTTATGGAGAACATGCGGCTCGGCGCGGCGAACCAGCCCGGCGAGCGACTCTCCAAAGCCCTGTTCAAGGGCATGTGGGGTGGACGCGAAAAGGAAATTACGGCCCAAGCCAACCTGCTGCTGGAAAAGTTCAAATTGGACGCCAAGAAGGACGACTACGCAGCATCCCTCTCCGGTGGCCAGCGGAAGCTCCTGGAGATGGCGCGTTCCTTGATGGTCAAGCCCAAACTGGTGATGCTCGATGAGCCCATGGCCGGCGTGAACCCGGCCCTGACGCAGTCGTTGCTGGACCACATCAAGAACCTCAAGGCGGAGGGCATGACCGTTCTGTTCGTCGAGCACGACATGAACATGGTCCGCCACATCGCCGACTGGGTAGTGGTCATGGCCGAAGGCAAGGTTGTTGCCGAAGGACCTCCGGGCGAGGTCATGAAGAACCCCGCTGTCATCGATGCCTACCTTGGTGCGCACCACGATGTGGACCTGGGCGACGCCGAAGGCATCAAGGAACTCGAGGCTGAACTGGAAGCTGACGAAGAGTCCGTGGTGGGAACCGAAGATGCAGGCATCCTGTCCGAAATCGAAGAAACCAAGAAGGAGGACGGGAAATGAGCAGCAGCATCAGCGAAATGCCCGCCTCGGCGGCCGCCCCGGCCGGTGATTCCGTCGTCAAGGTCACTAATCTCGTGGCCGGTTACATTCCCGGCGTCAACATCCTCAACGGTTGCAGCATTGAGGCCCGCAAGGGCGAGCTCATTGGCATCATCGGGCCTAACGGCGCCGGTAAGTCCACGCTCCTGAAAGCCATGTTCGGTTTGGTGAAGGTCCACTCCGGCACAGTGGTGGTCCGGGGCCAGGACCTCACCGGGTTGAAGGCCAACAAGCTGGTTACCCAGGGCGTGGGCTTCGTGCCGCAAACCAACAATGTTTTTGCCACGCTGACCATTGAAGAGAACCTGCAGATGGGCATGTTCCAACGGCCCAAGGACTTCTCCGAACGCTTCGACTTTGTGACCAGCCTCTTCCCTGAACTGGGAAAGCGGCGCGCCCAGCGTGCAGGGTCCTTGTCCGGTGGTGAGCGCCAGATGGTGGCCATGGGCAGGGCACTGATGATGGACCCGGCCGTGCTGCTGCTTGACGAGCCGTCGGCGGGCCTCTCCCCCGTCAAACAGGACGAGACCTTCCTGCGTGTCCACGAGATCAACCGCGCCGGTGTTTCAGTGATCATGGTGGAACAGAATGCCCGCCGTTGTTTGCAGATTTGTGACCGCGGATACGTCCTGGACCAGGGCAAGGACGCGTACACCGGTACGGGGCGCGAGCTCATGAAGGACCCCAAGGTCATCCAGCTTTACTTGGGTACCCTGGCGGACGAGGTCTAGCTGCGTCAGTCCCGAAGGCCTGGTTCCGGTGTCGCTCCGGAGCCGGGCCTTCGGCACGTCCAGGGACGTTCAGGAAAGCTCAGGGGCGTCCCTCAAATGTGGCGCTGGTGCTGTCCTTCGGCACCACCACATGCACCGCGTTGCGTTGAACAGTGAAGTCGGTGGGTGTCCCGGTGGTGATCTCGCCGTCGAGGTTCACCGGCAGTGGCGGGGTGGTCACCAGCCTGACCCTTTGGCTGGTGACATGGTGCACTCGCTCGTTCTCCACAAATTTGCCGTTCTTGAGCGAGCGAGCGATTTTTGCTTGCTCACGCAGGGGAGCCATCAGGATTGCGTAGATGTCCAGGGTGTGGTCATCAATCCCTGCGGTGGGAGAAACTGCATTGCCGCCGCCGTAGTAGCGTCCGTTCCCTACAGCCACCTGCAACAGGTTCTCCAGCTCCACAGGCTGATGGTCCCCCTCCGGGAACTCCAGACGGGCGTGGAATGGCTTGTGCTTGGCATAGGAGCGCACCGTAGCCACTCCGTAGGCCATGGGTCCAATGAGCCGCTTGAGACGCGGACTGAGGGCTTGGGTAACGGCTACGGACAGGCCGGCTGAAGCCACGTTGAGGAAGGGCTGCCCATTAGCCCGGCCGAGGTCTATATCCACTATTTTTCCCTCGGCGAGGGCTTTGCAGGCCTCACCCAGGTCCTTGGGGATCTCCAGCGTCCGGGCAAGATCGTTGGCGGTACCCAGTGGAAGCACACCCAACGCCACGTCCGTACCCGCCACCAGTCCTGCGGCGGAAGCAACCGTTCCGTCTCCTCCCCCCACCACCACAAGGTCATGCCCTCCAGTGACCGCCCGTTCCAAAGTCCGGTTGAGGTCCCCGGCCTCGTCCACCGTATACATGGCCGAAACCGGAAGCCCTGCCGCGTCCAGGCTCCGGACCACCAGCTCCCGGGCAGCAGAGCCTTTGCGTGAACCGGTATTGATGACCACCGCGATGGAGCGGGCTTCCCGGGTTAGCTTCATGTGGACATGGTAGGTCCACCGCCTGTGTGAAAGCTTTATTGAAGCTTGGGGAGACGCACAACGGGCCCCCTTCCTGGTGAGGAAGGGGGCCCGTCGCTAAAAGCGGCCTAGTTGGCGTTCAGCTTAGAGCTTGCCGAACTCTTCGCGGACCGGCTTGTAGGTGTTGTCGTCCTGGTATTCGTAGATACCGATGTATGCCTCGGTGGGGTCACCGGCATCGGAGAAGGTTACCGGACCGGACTGTCCGTCGTAGTCAATATCCTTGCCCTCGCGGAGCAAGGTGACACAGGACGGGAAGTTCGTGCACTTCTCGCCGCCTTCAGAGACTTCCTTGAGCTTGGCTGCGATGTCCGTGCCCTTGGTGCTCTTGGCTGCCTCAGAGGCCAGCGCGATCAGGTTCACGGCGTCGTAGGACTCACCTGCGTAGCTGTAATCCTTCAGCGCGGGATCGATTGCGAGGAGCTTCTTCTTGAAGTCGTCCTTGGCGAACGTACCGGGGATGGTTCCCTGTGCGCCCTTCATGGTTCCGGCTTGGAAGTCCTTGCTGTAGTCCGAGGTGTTGCCGTCAACCATGAACAGCTGCGTGGGCTTGACGCCCTTGCCGGTCATCAGCGGGACGATGCTCTTGGCTTGGTCGAAGGTAATCAGTGCGATTGCATCCGGCTTGGCTGCGAGGACCTTGTCCACCTGGCTGCTGAACTGCGAATCGCCCTCGTTGAAGAGCTCTTCAGCAACAACCTTGCCGCCGGCTGCCTCGAAGGCTTCCTTGACGTTCTTCTGCAGGCCGGTTCCGTAAGCGTCGTTGAGAACGATCATGCCAACGGTCTGGGCGCCACAGGTGGCCATGTAGTTGCCCAGGACCTTGCCCTGGAGCACATCGGAGGGTGCGGTGCGCCAGTAGAGGCCCTTGTCATCCCATGTGGTGAAGTCAGGCGAGGTGTTTGCCGGAGAGAAGTGGATGACGCCGGCACCGGTGATCTGGTTGATGACCGTCTTGGAAACGCCGGACGAGGCCGCACCGATCACTGCGCTCACACCTTGGCCCAGCAGGGCCGTGGTGGACTGCGTGGCGATGTCCGTCTTGGTGTCGCCGGAGTCGCGGTGGGTTACTTCCACCGGCGCACCCAGAACGCCACCGGCGTCGTTGACTTCCTTGATACCGAGGTTGACGCCGGCAATTTCGGGCGGGCCAAGGAACGCCAGCGACCCCGTTGTCGGCAGGAGCGATCCAAGCTTAAGCGGCGTAGCCGTCGTTGAGGTCGAGGGAGGTACTGGTCCCGTGTTGGTGGCAGCCTGGCTGTTGCCGGCTCCCGCCCCGCCGCTCGGTGCCGGGCAGGCGATACCTGCCGCGGCGGCGGAAGAAGACCCAGTCTGGGTGGGCGTCGAAGACCCACCACAAGCTGTGGCCAAGAGAGCGACCCCAATGCCAAGCGCTGTTAGCTTGGCGGCTCGGGGCGCCGCTGGGGAAAGATCAAACATGCGTTGTCTCCTCGATCGAAAGGTGCGAACTGCCTTTGATGCGATTACTCAGGTGTTCCTGATTAGGACTCAAACTAGTGCAATTACCCCCGGAACATAAGTGATTCAGGTCACATCCCTATAACACTCGTTGCCTGTGGGGAATCTCCGAGGTGGCTGGGAAAATGCGCTGAGGAGAAGAACGATGCACTGGAAGGGAGAAAGAGCTCTCACCTTGCCGCTGTGCCCCAGGTGGGACTCGAACCCACAACACGCGGATTTTAAGTCCGCTGCCTCTGCCAATTGGGCTACTGGGGCGCCCGGACCATGGTATCTCAGCTAGAGCCTGTTGAATGGCGCGGCGTAGCGGAAGGTGCCGCTGGCGTCGTCGGGCCACCCCGGAAGGGCCAACAACTGGAAGTGGTCTCCCCACGCAGCCTCGGGCGGTTCAACGCCTAACGACGTAGCCGGAACATAGCCGAAACGCGGGTAATAAAGTGGACTGCCAAGCAAAGCGATCCCGGGCTCTCCAAAGGCCGTGGCGCGTGCCGCCGTTTCGCGCATCAACGCAGAACCCACTCCACGCCGCTGGAACGGTGGAAGCACGCCTATAGGGCCCAGTGCAAGGAGCTCCAGCTGGTCCACCCAGCCCCTGGTGCTGATGGCGTGCCCCACTACTCCCCACCCATCTCAGCTACGATGCTGAGGTCCGGAATGTATTCGCTGCACTCAAAGAGCTCCTTAAGGAGCCCCACCTCAATGGGCGTACCTTCAACAGGTTGGCCGGTCACCGGTGAGACGGAAAAGGCACGCGCAGTGAGTTCCAGGATCTCGGCCCGGTCCTCGGGCTGTTCGGAGCGCAGGACCAGGCCGCGTGCCAGAAGCCTCAGCACATCCATGGCCCTGCCCGCGTCCGCCGATGGCACCAAGAGGTGATCGTGGTGAAACCCGGCAAGGACATTGCAGCTGATGCCCGCGTGCGTCAGCGCCGCGCTGACCGCTGCGGTCAGGCCCACGGCCTCCAGTGCCGAATGGACCTGCAATGTGATCCAGGTGGCCACGAAATCGTAGCTAAGGCCCAACGAATCCGCTTCGTCGCGGTGAAGGACAACAGTCAGGCCCTCAGCCTCCCGAACGGCCGCTTCGATGCCGCCCTCCAAGGGCCGGCCGTGCGGCCACAGGGCGTACACGTACTCGCCGTCACGGGCTACGGGATGAAGGGATTCCAGGAGGATCTTCAGATCGGTTTCACCGGACATGAAGACAGTCTAGGGGCAGCCGTGCAGTGGCACTTCTCAAAACGCAGACGGTTAACGCCGACGGCGGCCGCCCCCTCAAGGGGACGGCCGCCGTCGAGCGTGTACTACTTGGCGTCAGCAGTTACCGGAGTCTTGACTTCCTCGGCAACCGGCTTGGCTTCAACCGGTGCCGGAGCGGCAGCGGGCTTGGGAGCCGGAGTAGCCGCAGCCACGAAGGCACCGCGCGGGTTGTCCAGGTCCATCAGCTGCGTGGTGTCGCGGCCTGCGAAGAAGGCCAGGATCCAACCGAAGATCACACGGAACTTGCGCTCCACCGTGGGCATGGCCATGCCGTGGTAACCACGGTGTGCCAGCCAGGCGAGGCCGCCCTTGAGGCCGATGCGGCCGAGCAGGTTGATGTTGGCAACACCCTTCCACTCGCCGAATCCGGCTACGGCACCGAGGTTCTTGTGCTTGTAGTCGTGCAGCGGCTTGTCCCAGCGGGAAGCCCAGAGGTTCTTTGCGAGCTTCTTTGCCTGACGAAGTGCGTGCTGGGCGTTGGGGACGCAGGTGCCGTCCGGCAGGCCCTTGCCCGTGAGGTCCGGAACGGCGGCGATGTCGCCGGCGGCCCAGGCGTTCTCCACAATGCCTTCATCGCCGGCGATGCGGAGGTCCGGGAGGACGCGAACGCGGCCACGCGGTTCCAGCGGGAAGTCGGTGGAACGGATCATCGGGTTGGCCTGCACACCGGCAGCCCACACCAGGGTGTCTGCTTCAACTTCGCCGGCAGAGGTCTTGTCCGGGAGGTTGATCAGCTTGAGGTTGCCCTCAGCGCTGTCCAGGGAAGTGTTCAGGAGTACTTCGATGCCGCGGCTGCGGAGGTGCTCCACAACCCATTCGGCCTGCGAAGCGGTGACCTCGGGCATGATGCGGCCCATGGCTTCGACCAGGATGAAGCGGACTTCCTCCTGGCGGATGCGCGGGTTGTTCCGCACAGCTGCGCGGGCGAGGTCTTCCATTTCGGTGAGGCATTCGATGCCGGCAAAACCGCCACCGACAACTACGAAGGTCAGTGCCTTGGCGCGTTCTGCGGGGTCAGTCATGGTGGAGGCGGATTCAATACGCTCCAGCACCTTGTTGCGCAGTGCAACGGCTTCTTCGATGGTCTTCAGGCCGATGCCCTTGTCCGCAAGGCCCTTGATGGGGAACGTGCGGGTGATGGCGCCGGCTGCGATCACGACGTCGAAGTACGGGATCTCGAAGTTTTCGCCGCCATCGGAGGGGGCGATCACCGCTGTGCGGTTCGCGTGGTCGATGCTGGTGACGCGGCCCTGGATGAGCTCAGTCTGCTTGAGGTGCTGACGGTGGGAGACGACGGCGTGGCGTGCCTCGATGTTGCCGCCGGCAACTTCCGGAAGGAAGGGCTGGTAGGTCATGTACGGCAGCGGATCAACGACGGTGACGATTCCGCCTGCGTTCGCGATCTTCTTCTGCAGTTTGAGTGCTACGTACAGGCCGACGTAACCGCCGCCGACGACGAGAACCCGGGGACGGTCAATGAGCTCTGGGGTGGTTGCCATGATTCCAGAGTACAGCACTTTGTGAAAATCTTCACTAACTACGTCCGGGTGGGTGGATCCACCTTCACAAGGGCACCCGTTTCGGCCTCTTCGGGCACTGCGGGCGGGTTCTTTGAGACCCTTCGCAACTGGATCGCCGCGCCTGAGACCAAGGCAATGAACAGGGCGCCAAAACCAAGCACGACGGCGGCAGGAAGGGCGTCGTCCATGGTGGCCGGCGTCTTCGCTACGGGAACAGTCGGATCGGCGAGCGTGGGGGCGGCGCTGGTGGGGCTTGCCACGGGCGCCGGCTCGGGCTCGCTGAAAACACCACGCCGGTGGACGCGGATCCAGTCCCCGATGGAACCCAGCGGGTTGGTGCTGGTGACGGGTACGTCATTCTTCAACGCGGCTTCGGCGTTAAGGATGCCGTAGCCGTAAATTGGGTCCTTGCCGGGAGCGCCGGCGTCCTTGGCAGTGCTGACGATCCTGTTGATGACCTGGGTAGCGCTCATTTCCGGCCACTTGGAACGGATCAGTGCCGCCACACCCGACACGATGGGGGCCGCTCCGGACGTCCCTGCCCACTCGGCATAGGAACCTCCGGGGATGCCGCCCACCAGCTTTTCGGCCGGGGCAGCCACTCCAATGCTGATGCCCTGGGACGAGGAGTCAACGCTGGCGCGGCCCTCGCCATCAAGGCCTGCCACGGTGAGGACACCGGGAATGGTGGCCGGGGCGCCAACTTGAATATTGCCTCCAACGCGGTTTCCGGCGGCGGCAACAATCACCACGTCCTTCTGCTCCGCGTAAAGGAACGCTGCATCCCAGCTCTGCGGCCAATCCGGCGAGGTACTGCCCAGGGAAATGTTGATGACCTTGGCACCGTTGTCCACGGCCCAGCGGACGGCCTCCGGTATCTGCTCCTGGTCTGTCTTGCCGCCGGGGTTGGGTGAACCCAGCCAGGTTGAGATGGCCAAAATCTCCGCTTCGGGCGCAACCCCGGTGATGCCGTCCGGTCCCCCGGCAGGCGGAGTGGTTGGCGGCGGAGGCGGTGGGGCAGGTGACGCCGAAGCGGACGCTGAGGGCGACGGGGGCGGCGTGGGTGTTGTGTGGCCCCGCCCGGCCAGCATGGTGGCCACCAATGTGCCGTGCTCGGTGTTGGCGCCGATGCTTTTTTGTCCGTTCGGAGCCCCGGCATTGGAGACGTCCGTTCCCCCGACCACAACTCCCTTGAGGTCCGGGTGGCTTCCGTCAACGCCGCTATCAATGATGGCTACCTTGACTCCAGCACCCTTGGACACCTGCCAGGCGTTGATGACTCCAGATTCCTTGAGCCAGTACTCCTTGTCCCGCCACGCGTCAGCGTTGGCCGCCGGAGCCGACAACAGCGCACCTGCCAGCGTCGCACCGGCCAGGATGGTGGCAAGCGCAGCTGACAGGGCGCGCCGGTGCCGCTGTGTCATCGGCTGTCCCGGATACTCAGGGCGATGCCGTCCAGGATGTCATGTTCGCTGGAGACGGCCGCTTGGATGGCTCCTTGGCTGACAGTCGCCAAGCGGTCCAGGATCCGGCGCCACACCAACGCTCCGGCGCCGATAACGTCCACGCGGCCCGGATGCATGTAGGGAAGCGCCGCGCGCTCGTCCCGGGTCATTTCCAGCAGGTTGGTGCACGCATCGGTGATGGTTTCGAGGTCCAGCGACGCACCGTGGATCCGGTTGGGCTGGTATTCGTCCAGGCCCAGCGCGTGCGCGGTGATGGTGGTGATGGAACCGGCAACGCCCACCACTGCCGTGGCGCGGGCCAGCGGTACCGTCTGCGCGGCAAGATCAAGCGCGGCATCGACGTCGGCCTCCGCTGCGGCGATTTGCGCAGCGGTGGGCGGATCGCTGCGAAGGTGACGTTCGGTGAGCCGCACGCAGCCGATGTCCACGGAGCGTGCTGCGATGACGCCAGTGGAGTCGCCCAGAACGAACTCAGTGCTGCCGCCACCGAGGTCCACCACCAAGATTGGGTCCGCCCCCGTGGCCGGCAGAACACTGCTGGCCCCGGCGAAGGACAGCGCAGCTTCCTCGTCACCGGAAATGACCTCCGGCTCAACGCCCAGGAGCTCCCGTATGCCGTCCACAAAGACCTGCCGGTTGCGGGCGTCACGGGTGGCGGACGTCGCTGCGAAGCGGATACGCCCTGCACCGTGCTCCGTGATGAGTTCCGCGTAGTCACGTGTCGCAGCGAAGGTGCGTTCCAGGGCCTCAGGGGCCAGTTCACCCGTAGCATCGACGCCTTGGCCCAGCCTGACCACCCGCATTTCACGCACGACGTCCGTCAGGGGACCCGTCGCAGCGTTCTCTGATGCCGCAGAAGCATCAGCAATGAGGAGGCGGATGGAGTTGGTTCCGCAGTCAATGGCAGCAACGCGGCTCATGCAGTACCTTCCTGCTCGCCGTGGGATTCGCTCTTGGATTTCCGCACGGGCGCGGGACGCCCCACGATGTCCGGCAGTCCTTGCGGACCATGGCGGCTCAAGTCCCGCGAAGGGGCCTCGCCGGCTGTGTCCCAGGCGCCATCGCAATAACAGCGGTCCTTGGTCCACCACTCGGTGATCGAGGCCAGTGCCTCGTCCCCCAGCGGGTTGACGCCCGGTCCGGCAGCCAACGAGTGACCCACCATGACATGGAGGCATTTCACGCGGGTGGGCATGCCGCCCGCGGAAATGCCGTCGATCTCCGGCACCGCTCCGGTGCCGGAGCGGCCGGCGATCTCGTTGCGGGCCTGGAGGTAGGCATCATGGGCGCCACGGTAGGCACCGGCCAGTTCCTGATCCGCGGTCAAGCGCTCATTCATCTCGTTCATCAGCCCACCAGCTTCAAGCCGCGACACCGCGGAAGTAATGACGGGGTGGGTGAGGTAGAACGTTGTGGGGAAAGGTGTTCCGTTGCTGAGCCTGGGGGCCGTAGCCGCAACCAAAGGGTTGCCGCAGACGCACCTGGCCGGGATCTCCACAACATCCCGGACCGGCCTGCCCAATTGGCGGCTCAGGACCTCGAGATCGTGCGCTGATGGCTGGCGGGATTCCTGCGGCACGGCTCCCGTGTTCTGTTCCACTTGCGCTGCCAACCTTCCTGCCCCTTTTTGTCACGTCCCATGCGGACACGACGGCGGCGGGCACCGCGTCTAGTCAGTTGCCGATCGTCTGATTGACTCCCAGAGAGCATCCACCCAGGGCAGATTCTCCGGGTTGGCCGACGATCCGGAGCCGGTGCGGCCACCCGGTGTGCCGGCGGCTTCTTCTCCCCCAAACACCCAGTAACCTGTTTCACCCGGCATAACCATGTTAATGCGGTCCCGGGCCTGTTGTTTCACGTAGTTGGGGTCCTGCCACCGGGATAGCTGTTTGTTCAGCTCAGTTTGCTCAGCCTTCCGCCCGGCAATTTCTGCCTCCAGCGCGGAAATTTCGGCACGTTTCTCCAGGAAAATCTTCACGGTGGGGGCCAGCAGGATAGTGATGGCAATCATCACCACGGCCAGCGCAAGCATCCGGCCGGAGAATGCTTTTGCCGGTACGGGATCGAGGTCGCGGTCTTCCTTGGCAGGGCCCGACTTTCCGGAGCCCAGGTCCTTGCCGGGCGATTTAGTGTCAGCACCTTTGGACGTAGTCCCCGTTGGCTTCCTGCCGGCGGAGTTCTTGCCGACGCCGGGGGCTTTGCTCCCCACCGCGGGAGTCGATGCGTTCGACGGTGCACGCTCGCCGCCAAACTCGGCCTTGATGACCTCCGCGCCCTTGGATCCAGCCTGGGATCCCTTGCCGGAGGCGACGTGGGAGCTTGCGCCTTCCCCGGACGGGCGGGAACCACCGGCGGATGGGCTACCACCGGAAGGTTGGCTACCACCGGGAGCTTGGCTGCCACCGGCGGGGCGGCTGCGGCTGGGCGTGCTGCCAAGGGCGTCGGCCCTGGGTACCTTTGGACGACGGGTGGCCATGACACTCCTGTAATGCCCGGTGCTTGCCTGGCGGGTTGCTGCGCTTGCTGTTGCTGACCTGGCCCGCGTTAAGCAGAACCGGAGTTAAACAGAACCGGCGGCCATGGTCTTTCCACCATAGCCACCGGTTAGCTGTTTTCGCTGAAGGCTAGCCCTTGAAACGCGGGAACGCGCTGCGGCCGGCGTAGCGTGCGGCGTCGTCGAGTTCTTCTTCGATGCGGAGCAGCTGGTTGTACTTGGCCACGCGCTCGGAGCGGGCCGGGGCACCGGTCTTGATCTGGCCCGCGTTGGTGGCAACCGCGATGTCAGCAATGGTGGTGTCCTCGGTTTCGCCGGAGCGGTGCGAGGTGATGGTGGTGTAACCGGAGCGCTGGGCCAGGGACACGGCGTCGAGCGTTTCGGTCAGGGAACCAATCTGGTTGACCTTGACCAGCAGGGAGTTGGCCGTGGCGGCGTCGATGCCCTGCTGCAGGCGGACCGGGTTGGTGACGAAGAGGTCATCGCCCACCAGCTGAACCTTGTCACCGATGGTGTCGGTGAGGGTCTTCCAGCCTTCCCAGTCGTTCTCATCCAGCGGGTCTTCGATGGAAACCAGCGGGTAGTCGGCAACGAGCTCGGCGTAGTAGGCGCTCATCTCGGTGGCGGAAAGTGCCTTGCCTTCGAACTGGTAGGCGCCGTCCTTGTAGAACTCGGAGGATGCAACATCCAGCGCAAGGGCGATGTCCGTGCCCGGGGTGTAGCCGGCGTTCTTGATGGCTTCGGTGATCAGGTCCAGTGCAGCGCGGTTGGACGGCAGGTTGGGGGCGAAGCCACCTTCGTCGCCGAGGCCGGTGGAGAGGCCCTTTTCCTGAAGGACAGCCTTGAGGTTGTGATAAACCTCAACGCCCCAGCGCAGGCCTTCGGAGAAGGTCTCGGCACCGATCGGGGCGATCATGAATTCCTGGATGTCCACATCGGAGTCGGCGTGCGAGCCGCCGTTGAGGATGTTCATCAGCGGAACGGGCAGCACGTGGGCGTTCGGGCCGCCCAGGTACTTGTACAGCGGAAGGTCAGCAGAAGCTGCAGCAGCGTTGGCAACGGCCAGGGAGACACCCAGGATGGCGTTGGCGCCGAGCTTGCCCTTGTTGGGGGTGCCGTCCAGGTCGATCATGGCCTGGTCGATGCTGCGCTGGTCGGTGGCGTCGAAACCAATCAGGGCCGGGGAGATCTCGTCGATGACGGCGTCAACAGCCTTCTGGACACCCTTGCCGAGGTAACGGCCTTTGTCGCCATCGCGGAGTTCAACGGCTTCGTGCTCGCCGGTGGAGGCACCGGAAGGAACTGCTGCGCGGCCGATCTGGCCGTCGGAGAGCAGGACCTCAACTTCTACGGTCGGGTTTCCGCGGGAATCAAGGATCTCGCGTGCGTGGATGGCATCGATAAGCGCCATGGATGTGCTCCTTATGGGCAAATTACAGGAATGAGGAGGGAAATTCTCAACGTCCTCGTCGCTACTAGCGTAGTCCAGAGTGGCTTAGGTTACGGCACGGCTTCCAACTGTTCACGTCATGAAGGCCGCGCCTGGGTGTTCTGAAACGATCGAACAGCGGCACGGAGGGCCCGTTCGGCGTCGAGTCCTTGCTCCCGGGCGCCGGCAACGACAGCAAGCAGCAACGCGCCGAGCTCCTCTTCAGAGTCCGGGATGACAGGAAGTACGACGCCGGCCGCGCGGGTTCTGGTCTCAACCGGCAGACCTGCGCGGGCCGCCCGGTCCAGGGACGTCTGCGCCGCTGCCAACGCAGGAAGGTGCGGCGGGATGCCTTCGAAGGGATCTTTCCGCTCCGGCTTCTCGGCGCGTTTGGCGGCGTCCCACTTGATGATGATTTCCTCCACGCTGGCCGGAAAACTGTCCTGCAGGGATCCGTCGGCTTTGAAGACGTGCTGATTTCGCCGGACCATCTTGGCGTTGATTTCCCGGGCTACGTCCTCGAAGTCAAAACTGCCGCGCTCCTCGGCGAGCCGGGCGTGAAGTACTACTTGAAGCAGCACATCGCCCAGCTCGCCGCGGAGCTCGTGGTCCCTGTCGAGGGAGTCGCCGGCCTCAATCGAGTCCACCACTTCATAGGCTTCCTCGATCAAGTACTCAACCAGCGATTCGTGGGTCAGCGCACCCATCCAAGGGCAGTGCTCACGCAGGGCGGCAACGGTCCCCAGCAGCTCCGCCAGGCCGTTGTTAGCCGAGATTGGCGTAGGCATCGTTGATGTACTCAACCAAGGCTTCGCGCTCGTCCAAGGGCAGGAAAGCTGCTTCTGCGGCGTTGAGCGTCAGTTCGAGCAGGTCATCGAGGTCGTAATCGAAAGTTTCCACCAGGAGCTCGAACTCATCCGTCAGGGTCACACCGCTCATGAGGCGGTTGTCCGTGTTGATGGTGACGTTGAAGCCCAGCTGGAAGAGCATGTCCACCGGGTGGCTTTCAATGCCCTCGCCGAAGCCGGAAATGGCACCGGTCTGGAGGTTGGAGGAAGGGCAAATTTCCAAGGCGATTCCGCGGTCACGGACCCAAGCGGCCACGCTGCCGATAGTCACCATGCCGATGGTGTCCTCGCCGTCGTCGTCGGAGTTGTCCTCGAACTCCACCGAGATGTCCTCGGCGATCCGCACACCGTGGCCCAGGCGCAAGGCGCGCCCATCCACCAGGGCGGACTGGATGCTGTCCAGTCCGGCGGCCTCACCGGCGTGGACTGTGGCCGGGAAGTTGTTCTCTGCCAGGTAGGTGAACGCGTCCTTGAAGCGGGAGGGCAGGAAGCCGTCCTCAGCGCCTGCAATGTCGAAGCCGACGGCGCCGTTGGCGCGGTGGCGGACAGCGAGCTCGGCGATTTCCTGGCCGCGGTCGGCGTGCCGCATGGCAGTGATGAGCTGCCCTACCTGAATCTGCTGGCCGCGTTCTTCAGCGGATTCCATGCCTGCCTCGAGGCCTGTCTGTACCGCTTCCACAACCTCGTCCAAGGTCAGGCCCTGCTGCAGGTGCTGTTCAGGTGCCCAGCGGACTTCGCCGTACACCACGCCGTCCTCGGCCAGGTCTTCCACAAATTCCTTGGCGACCCGGAACAGGCCTTCCTTGGTCTGCATGACGGCCACGGTGTGGTCGAACGTTTCGAGGTACCGAACCAGCGAACCGGAGTCGGCGGATTCACGGAACCATTCGCCCAGTGCCACGGGATCGGTGGAGGGCAGGGTGTGGCCGGCGGCTTCGGCCAGCTCGATGATGGTGGCCGGGCGGAGTCCTCCGTCCAGGTGATCGTGGAGGGAAACCTTGGGCAGGGACTTCAAATCGAAATCAAGGGCAGGGGCAGCGTCAAGAATAGGCTCAGTCACGTACTAACTGTAGGGGGACGGCAGATGCTTAGCCAGCGGGTTTGGAGAGGTCGACGCCGGCGGCTGCCTTTTGCGACAAATCCGACGGTTCTGCTGCGGGCACCGCAGCCTCTGCAGCCGCTTCACGGGCGGCATCCTTCTTCTCAAGGTACTTGTGCCACCAACGCAGGGCGTGATCGACCACAATTCCCAGGATCACGGCAAACGCGACGGCGATCCCCACGCCCAGCAATGGATTGTTGTGGACCCATTGACCCGCCAGCAAGCCAATGCCGATGGAATACGCAACCCAGGTGATGCACGCGAAAGCGTCCAGCCAGAAGAAAGTGCGGTGGCGGAAACCGGTTTGTCCGGCAACGTAGTTCACAGCTACGCGACCCCAAGGGATGTACCGGGCCGTGAAGATAAGGACCGCGCCGCGCTTGTCCAACTCGTACTGCGCCCAGGCAAACATCTTCTGGACCTTGGGCCTGCGCATCCACTTCCAGCGGGTGAGGCCGATTTTCCGGCCCAGCATGTAGGCCATATTGTCCCCGGCCATGGCGCCCACCAGGGCGGTGGCTCCCAGAATCCAGAGGTTGGGTTCTCCGCTGTGAAGGGACAGCGCCGAGAGGCCAACAATGGCTGTTTCGCTGGGAAGGATGGTGGCAAATCCGTCAATGAAGAAGAAGACCAGGAGTACCGGGTATATCCAGGGCTGCCCGGCTGCATGCTCGAGCATTTGGTTCAAAAACTCCACGCGACGGTAGCTCCTAGACGAATATGACTTGACGATGTGACCGAAGTCGCTCTAGTGTCCCACGGCCGGGACGTCGTTCGCTACGTCCCAGCCAAGGGATCACACGCTTAACGCTATAGGTGCTGATAAGGTGCCGTCGTCAACCGCCGGGCTGATCTTCCGGGGCAGGAAGCGTCATACCGTGGGTGGAGTCGGGGCGTCTTCCTCCGGGATGTTTTTGCCGTCCAAGGGAACCGATCCCCGGACTTTACTGATGATCCGATCAATGATGATTCCCAGGATCACGGCCACAACGATCGCTATGACGGCGCCCAGCAGATGGTTGTCCTCGAACCAGACACCAAAGAAGTAGCCAAGGATCACCGAATACGTGGCCCAGAGGACGGCGGACATGGCAGTGAGGGCCACGAAGCGTCGGTGGTGGAAATGCGTGGCGCCGGCTGTCAGGTTCACAGCCACCCTGCCAATGGGGATGAAGCGGGCCACCATGATGAGCGAGGCCGACCGCCGTCGAAGTTCCTTGCCTGCCCAACGGAAGGCGCCCTGCATCCGCTGCGTGCGCATCCAACGCCAGCGCTGGATGCCGATGCGTCGGCCGATGATATACGCAATGTTGTCGCCGGAGAACGCTCCCAGGGCTGCCATCAAACCCAGCAGCCACACGTTAGGCGAGCCGCTGCTTCCGGAGACGGCGCTCAGGCCCACCACCACGGATTCGCTGGGGATGGGCGGGAAGAAGCCATCAATGACACAGCAGGCCAGCACCAGGAACAACACCCATGGCTGCTCGGCTGCTGCGAGGATGAAATCGTTGATGCCCTGCACGGTTTCCTTACGGTAGCCGGCTCCCCCACAGGCGCCGGATGACTGGTGTTCCGGGCTGTTCCGTGGGGAACAGCCCGGAACACTTAAGCCTAGGCGATGCGGTCGATGATGAGCTGATGCGCCGGGCGTGAACCCTCGGGCGCGATCACTACGGCGTCCTGCAGCGCTTCCTTGGCCCGTGCGAACTTCTCCGGGGTGTCCGTCAGGAGCGTCATCAAGGGCTCTCCCGCACGGACCAGCGCACCGGGCTTGGCGTGCATCCGCACTCCCGCGCCGGCCTGCACCTGGTCTTCCTTGCGGGCACGGCCGGCGCCGAGGCGCCAGGCGGCGACACCGACGGAAAGCGCATCCAGTTCCACCAGGACACCGTCTGCGGGTGCGTAAATAACCTCGGATTCCCTGGCCACGGGCAGAGCGGCCCGGGGATCTCCCCCTTGTGCTTCGATCATCCGGTTCCAGACGTCCATGGCACGGCCGTCCTTCAAAGCAGCTGCGGGGTCGGCGTCGTGGATGCCGGCACCGGCCAGCATCTCCTCGGCCAAGCGGACGGTCAGTTCGACGACGTCTTCCGGACCCCCGCCGGCAAGGACCTCCACCGATTCCTCCACTTCGATCGCGTTTCCCGCGGTCAATCCCAACGGCGTGGACATATCCGTCATCAGAGCGACAGTGTGCACACCTGCGTCCTTGCCCAGGGCCACCATGGTCTCGGCAAGTTCCCGGGCACGGGCTTCGTCCTTCATGAACGCTCCCGAACCCACCTTGACGTCCAGCACCAGGGAGCCCGTTCCTTCGGCGATCTTCTTGCTCATGATCGAGGAAGCGATGAGCGGGATGGCTTCAACAGTTCCGGTGACATCACGCAAGGCATAGAGCTTCTTGTCCGCCGGAGCGAGCCCGGAGCCTGCGGCGCAAATGACCGCACCCACGTCCTGGAGCTGGGCCATGATTTCGTCGTTGCTCAGGTTGGCCCTCCACCCGGGAATGGCTTCAAGCTTGTCCAGTGTGCCGCCCGTGTGGCCCAGTCCGCGGCCCGAGAGCTGCGGGACCGCCACGCCAAAAACGGCTACCAGCGGGGCCAGCGGAAGGGTGATCTTATCCCCCACCCCACCGGTGGAGTGTTTGTCGCTGGTAGCCTTCCGGCCGCCGTCGGGCGTTGTCAGCGACGAAAAGTCCATCCGCTCGCCCGAGGCGATCATGGCGGAAGTCCAGCGGGAAATCTCACCACGGTCCATGCCGTTGAGCAGAATGGCCATGTTCAGTGCCGCCATCTGTTCCTCGGCGATCACCCCGCGGGTGTAAGCGTCTATGGTCCAGTCGATCTGCTCGGGAGTGAGCGTGCCCTTGTCGCGCTTGATGGAAATGATCTGGACGGCGTCGAAGGCTTCGGTGCTGGTCACGTGGTTTCCTCCAGATGTTCAGGACCAAACGCATCAGGCAGCACCTGGTCCATGGATTTGATTCCCTGAGTTGTCATGAGCTGCATTCCGGGTGCCCTGAATTCGTAGAGCAACTGGCGGCAGCGCCCGCACGGCATGAGGATATTTCCTTGACCGTCCACGCAATAAAACGCGGCGATCCTGCCCCCGCCTGTCATGTGAAGCTGGCCCACCAGTGCGCATTCGGCACACAGGGTCAGGCCGTAGCTGGCGTTCTCCACGTTGCAGCCACTGACGATCCGGCCATCCTCGGTGAGGGCCGCAGCCCCCACCGGGAACTTCGAGTAGGGCGCGTAGGCGTTCTTCATGGCCTGCTGGGCTGCCGCCTCCAGCGTCTGCCAGTCAATATCATTTGCCGGCATCGTCAACCCTTCACGTACGGTATGCCGCTCGCGGCCGGTGGCCGCGACTTACCCACCAAACCCGCGACGGCGAAGATGGTCACCAAGTACGGCAGCATGGCCATGAACTGGCTCGGAACCGGGGTACCAATGATGCCAAGGATCGACTGCAGGTTGTAGGCGAAGCCGAACAACAGCGAGGCCAGGAAGGCGCCGATCGGATTCCAACGGCCAAAGATCAGGGCCGCCAAGGCAATGAAGCCGCGGCCACCGGAGATGTCCTTGGTGAAAGAGTCGATGGTCACCAGGGTGAAAACAGCGCCACCGATACCCGCGATGGCACCACCCAAGGTGACGTTCCAGAAGCGGGTGGCGTTGACGTTGATACCCAGGGTGTCAGCAGCCTGCGGGTGCTCGCCGACGGCGCGGACACGCAGTCCCCAGCGGGTCTTGAACAAACCGAACCACACCACGGCCACGGCAATGTACATGAGGTAACCAGCGATGGACTGCTCGAACAGGATGGGCCCGATAATGGGGATGTCCGAAAGCAGCGGGATCGGCAGGATATCCAGACGTCCCGGGGTGTTGAACTGTTCCTTGTTGGGCACCATCAAGGTCCCATACAGGAAGCCGGTCAGGCCCGAGACCAGCACATTGAGGACCACGCCCACGATGATCTGGTTGACCAGGTACTTGATGCTGAAAACAGCAAGGACCATGGACACGGCAGCACCGGCAGCAGCTGCTGCGATCAGCCCGATGTAAGGGCTTCCCGTCATGGTGGCCACCAGCGCGGCGGTGAAGGCACCACCCAAAAGCTGGCCCTCAATGGCGATGTTCACCACGCCCACGCGCTCACACAACACGCCGGAGAGGGAACCGAAAACCAAAGGCACCGCCAGCGTTACTGAACCGGCAACGAGGCCGGCCAACGAGATGGAGGGTTGGCGTGCGCCTGCCACGATCCAGACGAGCAGTGCAAAGACAAAGACCACGGCGAACGCTATGGGCAGCCACTTGGGTGACCGCTCCCCCTGGGTCCAGAGGTAAATCGAGTAGGCGGCCATGGCCAGGAGCAGAATGCCGAACACGATCCCGCCCACCTGGCCGGGAATCATGAGAGCCGGCACAGCGACGGCGTCCCCGGCGTCGCTGATTTTCATCTCGGCGGTTTGGTCCGAGCCCAGGAAGCCGAAGAAGACCAGGGCTACAAGGGCCAGGATGCCCAAGGACAGGGGGACCTTCATGGAAGGCCTGAAGGCGGGCAAAGTGGTGGATCCCGGCTTCGGAGCGGTGGTTGTCGCGCTCATTTGGCACCTCCGGAGGCGTTGGCGAGGGCAGCCTTGGGAGCCGCTTTGGATGTCTTGGCCTTCTTCTTGGGCTCAAGGCGGAAGATGGACCTGATCAGTGGCGGTGCTGCGATGAAGAGGACAATCAGGGACTGGACCACCAGCACGATGTCGATGGGCGTTCCGGTCTGGATCTGCATCTGCACCGCGCCCGCACGGAAGGCACCGAACAGCAGGCCGGCGAAGAACGTGCCCCACGGCGTACTGCGGCCCAGCAACGCAACAGTGATCGCGTCAAAACCGATCTGGGCAGCGACGCCACCGGTCAGCACCTTCTCGGTACCGGCCACCTGGGCGATGCCACCAAACGCGGCAAGCGCACCTGCCATGGCCATGACAAGGATGGTGGCGCGGGATACCTTCACGCCAGCCGTCCGCGCTGCGATGGGGTTCGCCCCTACGGCGCGGAATTCGAAGCCGATGGTGGATCGGTTCAGCAGCCACCACACGCCAAAGGTCAGCGCAATGGCTATCAGGAAGCCAAGGTGGAGCCGGGATCCCGGAATGAGGACGGGGTAGGTGGCGGACTCGTCCAGGCGGGGCGAGATGGGGCTGTTGTCCCCGGGCCGCCGGAACGCAGCCGTGTTCAGGAGGAAGTCCAGCAGGAACAGGGCCACGTAGTTCAGCATGATGGTCACGATCACCTCGTGCGCACCGGTCCTGGCCTTGAGGATTCCGACGATTGCGCCCCAGAGTGCACCGCCCAGGACGCCCATAATGATGACCACCAGCAGGTGCAGCCCGAACGGCAGGTGCCAGGCGAACCCGACATACGCCGCGAGGGTTGCACTGATGATGATCTGGCCTTGGGCGCCGATGTTGAACAGGCCGGCACGGAAGGCCAGGGCAACACCCAGCCCCGCGCAAATGAGGGGTGTAGCCACCGTCATGGTTTCGAGCAGGGGCTGCAGTCCCTGCCGGGGGTTGAAGACCGAGCCCTGGAAGAGCGCAACGTAGCTCTCGGTCATGGCTGACCACAACGCACTGAGGAAGTCCGTGGGCCTCGCGAACAAGTAGCCCGCAGTCTTGGCGACCTGCGCATCCGTGCTGGCGATCAGCAGGCCACCCAGGAACAGCGCCACGATGACCGCAAGGACGGAGACGAATCCGTTCCCCATGACGATCCGGCGGACTACGCTGCCCTGGTGCGTACCAGCGTCCCCGCTTTGGGAGGACACCGGCACGATGGAGGGCTCCATCGCGCCCCCTGCGGTATCGAGTGAGACATCTGCGGCCCGGAGATCAGCGGTGGATTGGTCCTCAGCTGGCTGGGCCGGATTTTGCTCGTTGTTGGACTGGTTGTTCTCAGTCATCGGAGCCTCCTTCAGGGCCGACGCCGGCCATCATCAAGCCAAGGGTGTCGCGGGGCGTTCCACCCGGGACGATGCCCACGAGTTTGCCCTTGTAGAGCACTGCAATCCGGTCGGCGAGTTCAACCACTTCATCAAGCTCAGTGGAGACGATCATGACCGGCGTTCCGACGTCGCGCTCGGCCACGATGCGCTTATGCAGGAATTCGATGGACCCTACGTCCACGCCGCGGGTCGGTTGGCTGGCAATGAACAACCGCAGTGGCCTGGACAGTTCACGGGCCATCACCACTTTCTGCTGGTTGCCACCGGACAACGTTCCCGCAGCAGCCCCGGCAGAGGGAGTGCGGATGTCGAACTCGTCGATTTTTGCCTTGGCGTTTTCCATCACCTTGGCAGGTTTCATGCCAATTCCGCTGGCAAAAGGTGCCTGGTCGTAGAGGTCCAGGATCAGGTTCTCTGCCACCGAGAAAGGACCCACCAGTCCATCGACGGTTCGGTCTTCCGGGACGAAACCCACGCCCGAGCGCAGGACATCCTTGACCGGGAGGCCCAGCAATTGCTTGCCGTCAAGCGTCACTGAACCCGTGACGTGCTCCTGCACGCCAAGGATGGCTTCGGTGAGTTCGGTTTGCCCGTTGCCCTGGACACCGGCGACGGCGAGAATCTCGCCTTGGGCGATGGAGAAACTGATTCCGTCCACCACATTGGTTCCGTTGGCGGCACGGACCGTGAGGTTTTCGACCACAAAGGTGGTTTCCTTCGGCTGTGCCGGGGCCTTGTTCAGGCTCAGGCTCACCGGGCGGCCCACCATCATGGAGGCCAGTTCAGTGGCTGATGCCGTGGGTGGCGCGTCACCCACCACTTTGCCGCGGCGGACCACGGTAATGACGTCGGAGACAGCTTTTACTTCGCGCAGTTTGTGCGAGATGAACACGATCGATGTGCCGCCGGCCTTGAGCTGACGCATGATGTCCAGGAGTTCGTCGGTTTCCTGAGGCGTCAGCACAGCAGTGGGTTCGTCCAGAATCAGGACCTTGGCTTCGCGCACCAGTGCTTTGATGATTTCCACGCGCTGCTGGACGCCCACTGGCAGTTCCTCCACCAGGGCATCGGGATCGACGTCGAACCCGTATTTATCGGAGATCTCCCGGATTTTCTTGCGGGTCTCCTCAATGCTCAGCACACCGCCGAACGTGGTTGGTTCGGCTCCGAGTGCCACATTTTCTGCCACGGTGAAGACGGGAACCAGCATGAAGTGCTGGTGCACCATGCCGATGCCGGCTGCCATGGCGTCGCCGGGTCCACGGAAGATGACCGGTTGGTCGTCCACCAGGATCTGGCCTGCTGTGGGCTCATACAGCCCGTACAGCACGTTCATGAGGGTTGACTTGCCGGCACCGTTTTCACCGAGGAGGCAATGGATCTGGCCGGATTCGACCACGAGGTCGATGTCTTGGTTGGCGTAGAAGGTCCCGAAGGCTTTCGAGATCCCCTTCAATTCGAGTTTCACAACTCCCACCGTTCTGTGAGTCCGAGGGACAGCCGAACAGCTCCAAAGCCACGAGCTTTGGGTTCAGCCTAGTCAGGGCAAAAACGCGCCGCCAGTACCGGGGCTCGGTACTGGCGGCGCGTCCAGGAATTGAATTACTTCTTGGGGCTCGCTGCCGATTCGACAACCAGCTTGCCGGAGACGATGTCCGCCTTGAGGGCATCAAGCTCGGACTTGGTCTCTGCGGTCACAGCGGAGTCGAAGTCGTGGAACGGAGCGATGGCAACGCCATCGTTCTCCAGGGTGCCCACGTAGGCTGCGTTGTTGAATTTGCCTTCGGTATCGTCCTTGACCACTGCTTCGACGGCTTCGCCCATCTGCTTGACCACGGAGGTCAGCATCAGGTCCTTGTACTCAGGAGCGGTCAGGTAGCCATCGGAGTCAACCCAGATGAGCTTGACGTCCTTGCCGGCAGCCTTGGCTTCCTTCAGCGCAGCACCGGCACCCTTGCCCACCGGTCCGGCCACGGGCATGATGATGTCCGCGCCCTGGTCCAACAGGTTGATGGTGACCTGCTTGCCGGTGTCCTGCTTCTCGAAGTCGCCCGTGAAGGAGCCATCCTGGGTGGTCTTGTCCCAGCCGACTACCTGGACAGTCTTGTTTTTGGCCTTGTTGTAGGCCTGAACACCGTCGTAGAAGCCATCCATGAAGATGGTGACCGTGGGGATCTTAATGCCGCCGAAGGTACCTACCTTGCCGGTCTTGGTGGTGGCCGCGGCCGCATATCCTGCGAGGTAGGCCGCCTGTGCCGTGTCATAGACAATCGGCTTGACGTTGGCGATCGGGGTCTCGTACGTGTAGTCCACGATCGCGAAGTGCTTGTCCGTGTTCTTCTCCGCGGCGGCCTTGGTGGCGTCGCCCAGGAGGAAGCCCACCGTCACGGTGAGGTTGCAACCGGCCGAGATCATGCCGTTCAGGTTGGTCTCGAAATCGCTGTTGGCCTTGGATTCGGCCGACTTTACGGTGATGCCGAGGTCGGTTTCAGCCTTCTTGAGGCCCTCGAAGGAGGACTGGTTGAAGGACTGGTCATCGAATCCGCCGGAGTCAGAGACGATGCAACCCACAAAGTCGCTCTTGGTGGCCGCGCCGGATCCGGCGTCGGGAGCCTGGCCACAGCTGGTCAGCAGGAGCGCGGCTGCACCGAGGGTGGCAACACCGGCCATTGAACCGCGCTTCAGGGTGGCACGCAGTGGTTTCTTCAATTTTCCTCCAGGAAGAAAGTGATGGCGCTACGACGGATGGTCAATGAGTGTCCGTTTCCTATACCTGAGGCAGAAACTCTGTTTTCACTGATGCTCGCAGCTGCGCCGAAGCGCATTGATGAAACCAACACTAGTGGCCTGGAACACACCCAGCTACCACAAATGATCCCTCCAGGTCAGATTGTTGACCTTTTGTTACCAAGCAGTAGCCGGGTGCGCAAGTCACGTGGCGCTGGGCTCTAAATTAGAGCCGGACCAGCATCTTGCCGGTGTTGGCACCGTCCAGAAGGTCCATGAATGCCTGCGGCGCATTCTCCAGACCGTCAACGATCGTCTCGTCATAGCTCACTGAGCCATCGGCCAACCAGCCGGCCATCTTCTGGGCGAACTCGGCAGCGTGCTGACGCTGGCCGCCCACCAGGAATCCGCGCATGGTCAGCTGCTTGCCGATTGCCTGCATGAGGTTGCGGGGAGCTGCGGGAGGCTCGGTGGAGTTGTACTGTGCGATCGCACCGCACATGGCAATGCGCCCGCCCACAGTCAAGGTTGCCAACGCAGCCTCAAGGTGCTCGCCACCAACGTTGTCGAAGTACACGTCGATCCCGCGCTCCCCTGCTGCTTCACGCAGCTGGTCAAGGACCGGACCATCGTTGTAGTTGAAGGCGGCGTCGAAGCCGAGCTCCAGCAGGCGGGCAACCTTTTCCGGCGATCCGGCACTGCCGATGACCCTGGAAGCGCCCATGGCCTTGGCAATCTGGCCCACCATGGAACCCACGGCACCTGCGGCGCCGGAGACGAACACAACTTCGCCTTCCTTGAACTCCGCCACTTTGAGCAGACCGGAGTAGGCAGTGAGGCCGGTCATGCCCAAGGCGCCAAGGAACGCGGAGGTGGGAGCAAGCCCACTGGGGACCGGGGTGGTGGCTGCGGCATCCACTACTGCGTGCTCGCGCCATCCGAGTGAATGCACGACGACGTCACCCACCTCGTGCGCGTCCGAACGGGACGCGATCACCTCGCCCACCGCACCGCCGTCGAGCGCTGCATCGATCTGGAACGGAGCCGAGTACGACTTGACGTCGTTCATGCGCCCACGCATGTAGGGGTCAACGGACATGAATTGGTTCTTGACCAGGATCTGTCCGTCGCCGAGCTCAGGCAGCTGGGCCTGGGTGAGCCGGAAGTTATCTGCCACCGGGCGGCCCTTGGGGCGGGAAGCGAGCTGGATTTCGCGGGTTTCTACGGGCATGGAAACGGCGCTCATGCTGCGAACTCCACGAGCTTGAGGTCTACGGCCATGTTGCCGCGGGTGGCGTTGGAGTAAGGGCACACCTGGTGCGCTTTGTGCATGAGTTGCTCAGCCGTTTCGCGGTCCAGGGCAGGCAGGGCGATTTCCAGTTCGGCAGCGAGGCCGAAGCCTTCGCTGTCGGTCAGCGGGCCGATGTGGATCCTGGCGGCGACGGCCGAATCGGTCAGGTCAACGCGCTCCTTGCGCCCTACCAACCGCAAGGCGGAGTGGAAGCAGGCTGCGTAACCGGCGGCGAAGAGCTGCTCCGGATTGGTGCCTTCGCCGTTTCCGCCGAGCTCCTTGGGGCTGGCAAGTGCGACATCCAGCTTGCCATCATTGGTGCGGGCGTTGCCGTCGCGGCCTTCGCCGGAGGCCAGTGCCTCAGCAGTGTAGAGAGTCTTCATGGTGTTTCCGTTCTCTTAGGGAAGGGATGTCCCGGGATTTTCCGGGAGGTCTGTTCAGAGTGAGCTGTTCAGCGCTGCCGTGAGCTTGCCGAGCGTGGCGTGCAGCTGCCCGATTTCCTCGGCCGAGAGGCCGGCAGCGTCAGCGAGGCGCTGGGGTACAGCCTGGGCGTTGGCGCTCAAGGCGGTGCCTGCGTCGGTCAGGACTACATCCACCCGGCGCTCATCCTCGGCCGAGCGGTGGCGTTCCACCAGTCCCATGGCCTCCAGGCGCTTGAGCAGGGGGGACAACGTTCCGGAATCCAAGCCCAGTTCCGAACCAAGGTCACGGACACTCCGTGGCTCCTGCTCCCAGAGGACCAGCATCACCAGGTACTGCGGATAGGTCAGGCCGAGCTCCTCCAGCACGGGGCGGTAGACCGCCGTCGCCGCTTTGGACGCCGAGTACAGCGCAAAGCAGACCTGGTGGCGGAGGCGGGGTGCATCACTCATGACTAAAACGATAGTGCACAATTCAATTGTGCACAACTCATCCCATCCACAAGAACCCAACTGAGTCGCAGTTAAGCGCGTTTTGAGGGGTCAAAACGCGCTTAACTGCGGACTTAGTTGGGTTTACTGCTCGAGGTCGCGGATGGTGCGGAGGGCGGCGGCGGTCAGGACGCGGATGGCGTATCCGAGGGCGCGCTCGTCAACAATGAAGTCACCGCGGTGGAGGTCGTACTCTTCGCCGCCAGGAGTGTGCGTGCCCAGGCGCATCATGGCACCCGGAATGTCGGCAAGGAACCAGGCGAAGTCCTCGCCACCCATGGACTGCGGCGTGAGGACCACTGCGTTCTCACCCAGCTCAGCGCGGGCAGAGGCTTCAATGAGGGCGGTCTCATGCTCAGAGTTCACCACGGGCGGCACACCGCGGGTGTGTTCCAGGTGCACATCAACGCCGTAGGGCGCGGCAACCTGCCGGACCACGTCGTCCAGCAACTCCCCCGCGCTATGCCAGGCATCACGGTCCAGGCAGCGCATGGTCCCGGCCATATAGCCGGAGCCCGGTATGGCATTCGGCGCGGAACCAGCGGAAATTTGGCCCCACACCACCGACACACCGCTGCGGACATCCACCCGGCGGGAAAGCACTGCCGGCACATTGACCGCAATCTGGGCCAACGCGAACACAAGGTCCTCGGTCAGATGCGGCCGTGATGTGTGGCCGCCGCGGCCGGAAAGCTCAATTTTGATGGTGTCCGAGGCCGAAGTGATGGCACCAATGCGGGTGCCGATCTGCCCCACATTAATCCTCGGATCGCAGTGCAGCGCAAGGATGCGCGGCACGCCCTCAAGCACACCCTGCTCAATGCAGGACAGGGCGCCGCCCGGCATGGTTTCCTCGGCCGGCTGGAAGATGATCCGTACCGTGCCACCCAGCGGGTTGTTCTTGTGCATCCGCTGCAGCGTCAAGGCGATGCCCAGCATGGCGGTGGTGTGGACGTCATGCCCGCACGCATGCGTAACGCCATGGTTCTTCGACGCGAAGGGCAGGCCGGTTTCCTCAATGATCGGCAATGCGTCGATGTCCCCGCGAAGGGCAGTGGCAATGGGGCCCTCACCCACGTCAACCGTCAGTCCGGTCTCATCCAGACGCCGCGGCTTCAGCCCGGCTGCTTCCAGCCGCTCCACGAGCTTGTCCGTGGTGCGGAATTCCTTGAAGGACAACTCCGGGTGCGCGTGGAGGTCCCTCCTGAACTCGATCAGTCCGGGGAGCAGTTCATCAACCCAAGGACTCACAACGGGAGCGGGCTCGGTTTCAGTCGTGTAATTGCGCACGTCACAACTCTAGCCATGCGCGGCACCTGAAGAACGAAAGCCACCTCTTGGTTACGCTGCGTTCAGACGCAGGACAACCAAAGAGGTGGCTCACGGTATAAGCAGATGTACTACAGCACGTCCGTATCGCCGCTGGCCTTCAGGGCGTCAACAGTGCCCTTGACCAGTTGCGCGTGTTCCTTGGTGGTGACAAGGAGCGCGTCCGGCGTGTCCACAATGACCACGTCCTTGATGCCGATCAAGGCAATAACGCGCTTGGTATCGGAGACCACCACGCCGCTGGCGTTCTCGGCGAACACACGGGCCCCCTCACCCAGCACCGTCACTTCGTCGACGTCGCCTGCGTTGTTAAGGCGGCCGATCGCGGCGAAGTCGCCAACGTCGTCCCATCGGAAAGTACCAGGCACGACGGCGACATCGCCGGCTTCCGCTGCTGGCTCCGCCACAGCGTAATCAATGGCGATTTTCGGCAGTGTTGGCCACACGCGCGAGGTCACTTCGGCGCGCTGCGGCGTATCCCAGGCCTCAGCGATTTCCTGAAGGCCCTTGAACAGTTCAGGCTGATTGGCCTCAAGGTGCCGGAGCATAAGCGCCACGGGGGCAACGAACATGCCCGCGTTCCAGACGTAATCCCCTGCCTCGACGTATTTGTTGGCCACTTCCTGGCTGGGCTTTTCCACGAATTCCGCAACAGCAAGCGCGTTCGGGGCGCCTTCCACGTTCAGGGCCGCACCGGAGCGGATGTAACCGAATCCGGTAGAGGGGTGGGTGGGCTTGATGCCGATGGTGACGATCTTGCCAGTGGCCGCGGTAAAGATTGCCTCGCGCACGGTCTCCAGGAAGAGATCGTCCGGGCTGATGACCTGGTCTGCAGCGAACGAACCCATGATGGTGTCAGGATCGCGGCGGTAAAGGATGGCGGCGGCAAGGCCGATTGCAGCGCCGGAGTCCTTCGGCTCGCTCTCCAGCACCAGTTCGTCGTCACCTATTTCGGGGAGTTGGCGGCACACGGCGGCGCGGTGCGCCTCACCGGTAACAACAAGGACCCGTTTACCGGCCAGCGGTTCCAGGCGGTCATAGGTAGCCCTCAACAACGTGCTGCCGGAACCGGTCAGGTCGTGGAGGAACTTGGGCGCAGCGGCACGCGAGAGTGGCCATAGCCGGGTCCCCACACCGCCCGCCGGAATAACCGCATGGAAGCGGTTCAATGGCGATTCCGGGTATTTCGCGTCTTCTGTACTCACCGCAACACTTTATCCTGTGCCGGCGGGAAGCCCTGCAGCAGGACACACGTGTGGCGTTCGTCTCAGCCAGTTCCCAAAAATCGCCTGAATATCGGCAGGAAACATGGAATTAACAAGGAGAGAAGCCCGTCCTAAATTGAATATGCTGTTAGCGAAGCCTAGATTTAGGCGTGAGCTACGAGTGCTCTCGCAGCAGGCGTTCCCCCCGCGTGGATCCCATGCCAGCGCCGCTGTGTTGCAGGAAGGTTTAATCAGTGCCGACAAAACCAGCTGGCACCTTGTACCGCGGCCGTGAAGGCATGTGGTCCTGGGTTGGACACCGCATTACAGGTGTAGTGATCTTTTTCTTCTTGTTGGTCCATGTGCTGGACACCTCATTGGTGCGCGTGTCCCCTGAGGCCTACACCGCCGTCATTGGCGCCTACAAGAACCCCCTCATGGCCCTGGGTGAAACGGGCCTGGTCGCCGCGATCATCTTCCACGCCTTCAACGGCCTGCGTGTGATTGCCATCGACTTCTGGAAGAAGGGCGCGAAGTACCAGCGCCAGCTGCTGTGGGTCGTGCTTGCACTGTGGCTTGTCACGTTCGCAGGCTTCGCTATCCGCCACCTTTCCCTCGCGCTGGGAGGCCACTAAGCCATGACAACCATCGAATCCCCACGCAGTGGAAAAATCGGGAGCGGCAAGATCGCACCGAAGTACAACCGCACCGGCACCAGCCGTGGCAACTTCGAAATGATCGCCTGGCTCTTCATGCGCCTCTCCGGCATCGTCCTGGTGGTGCTGATCTTCGGCCACCTGTTCGTGAACCTGCTGGTAGGCGAGGGCATCCATGCGATCGACTTCGGTTTCGTAGCCGGCAAGTGGGCCGATCCTTTCTGGCAGTTCTGGGACCTGGCCATGCTGTGGCTTGCCATGCTGCACGGCACCAACGGTGTCCGCACCATCATCAACGACTACGCCGAGAAGGATTCCACGCGCTTCTGGCTGAAGATGGTCCTCTACGCGGCCACCTTGGTCATCATCATCCTTGGCACGCTGGTGATCTTCACCTTCAACCCGTGCCCCGTCGTCGACGGCGTTCAGTTGCCTGGCGGTTTCTGCCCGGCCCCGTAGCGGCGCCTTCCGGGTTACTCCCCCGAGTGAACCGGTTCGCCTGACGTAGCGGAGCAGCCTCCGCCGACCATCTGAATTTTTGAAAGAGAGAGCATCTGGTATGCAGGTCCATAAGTACGACGTCGTCATTGTCGGTGCAGGTGGCGCCGGCATGCGCGCCGCGATCGAATCCGGTCAGCGAGCACGCACCGCGGTACTGACCAAGCTCTATCCCACCCGCTCGCACACAGGTGCAGCCCAGGGTGGAATGTGCGCAGCACTGGCCAACGTCGAAGAGGACAACTGGGAGTGGCACACCTTTGACACCATCAAGGGTGGCGACTACCTGGTTGACCAGGATGCCGCCGAGGTCATGGCGAAGGAAGCCATTGACGCCGTGTTGGACCTGGAAAAGATGGGCCTTCCGTTCAACCGCACGCCCGAGGGCCGGATTGACCAGCGCCGCTTCGGTGGCCACACCCGTGACCACGGCAAGGCTCCAGTCCGCCGTGCATGTTACGCAGCTGACCGTACCGGTCACATGATCCTCCAGACGCTGTACCAAAACTGCGTCAAGCACAACGTTGAGTTCTACAACGAGTACTACGTCCTTGACCTGCTGATCGTCGAAGAAGACGCAGTGCGCGAAGACGGTACCCCGTACAAGCAGAAGCGTGTTGCCGGCGTTGTCTCCTATGACCTGGCCTCCGGTGAACTGCACGTCTTCCAGGCCAAGTCCGTAGTGTTCGCCTCCGGCGGCGCCGGCAAGGTCTTCAAGACCACGTCCAACGCCCACACCCTCACGGGCGACGGCATGGGCATTGCGTTCCGCCGCGGTATCCCCCTGGAAGACATGGAGTTCTTCCAGTTCCACCCGACCGGCCTTGCCGGCCTGGGCATCCTCCTGACCGAGGGTGCACGTGGTGAAGGTGCCATCCTGCGTAACTCCGAGGGTGAGCGCTTCATGGAGCGCTACGCCCCCACCATCAAGGACCTTGCACCCCGTGACATCGTGGCCCGCGCCATGGCCAACGAAGTGCGTGAAGGCCGCGGTTGTGGCCCTAACAAGGACTACGTCCTCCTGGACCTGACGCACCTTGAGCCTGCCCACATCGAGGCCAAACTTCCGGACATTACGGAGTTCGCCCGCACCTACCTTGGTGTGGAACCGTTCACGGATCCCGTCCCCGTGTTCCCCACCGCGCACTACGCCATGGGCGGCATCCCCACCAACATCACCACTGAGGTGCTCCAGGACAACGACACCATCGTCCCGGGCCTCTACGCAGCCGGTGAAGTTGCTTGTGTCTCCGTACACGGTTCCAACCGCCTCGGCACCAACTCGCTCCTGGACATCAACGTCTTCGGTAAGCGCGCCGGTATCGCCGCTGCGGAGTACTCCAAGACAGCTGACTTTGTTGAGCTCCCCGAGGACCCCGAGGCAATGACCCGTGGCATCCTCAGCGGCTTGCTGGAAGGCAACGGCACCGAGCGTGTGGCGCAGATCCGCAAGGAACTGCAGGACACCATGGACGCCAACATGCAGGTGTTCCGCACCAAGGAATCCCTGGAACAGGTCCTCCGCGACATCGCTTCCTTCGAAGAGCGGTACAAGCACGTCACGGTTCAGGACAAGGGCAAGCGCTTCAACCTGGATCTCCTGGAAGCAGTGGAGCTGGGCTTCCTCCTGGACATGGCCAAGGTCATGACCGTTGGTGCACTGCACCGTGAAGAGTCACGTGGTGGCCACTACCGCGAGGACTTCCCGGACCGCAATGACGAAAAGTTCATGAAGCACTCCATGGCTTACCTGGACACTTCCGTCACCGTCGACTCCTCGGCGGAATCTGTTGCGGGCATCCGTCTTGAGACGAAGCCCGTGATCTTTACCCGTTACGAGCCGATGGAGCGTAAGTACTAATGACCACCGAAATGGCAGAGCCCGCTTCCAAGATCGAGCTCCCGGCAAGCGTTGCCGGCGACGGTGAAATCCCCACATTCCACATCACGCTCCGCGTGCGTCGCTACGATCCCGAAATCTCGGAAGAGGCACGCTGGGATGATTACAAGCTGACCATGTACGGCACGGACCGCGTGTTGGATGCCCTCCACAAGGTCAAGTGGGAGATTGACGGCAGCGTTTCCTTCCGCCGTTCCTGCGCCCACGGCGTGTGTGGCTCGGATGCCATGCGCATCAATGGCCGCAACCGCCTCGCCTGCAAGACGCTGCTGAAGGACCTGGACACCTCCAAGCCCATCACCGTCGAGCCGATCAAGGGCCTCCCCGTGGAGAAGGACCTGATCGTGGACATGGAACCCTTCTTCCAGTCCTTCCGCGAAGTCATGCCGTTCCTGATCAACAAGGGCCACGAGCCCACCAAGGAACGTCTGCAGTCCGTTGAGGACCGTGAGCGCTTTGATGACACCACCAAGTGCATCCTTTGCGCTGCCTGCACCTCGTCCTGCCCGGTCTTCTGGACCGACGGCCAGTACTTTGGTCCGGCCGCGATCGTCAACGCCCACCGCTTCATCTTTGATTCGCGCGATGACGCTGGCGACATGCGCCTTGAGATCCTGAACGACAAAGAAGGCGTGTGGCGTTGCCGCACCACCTTCAACTGCTCGGAAGCATGCCCCCGCGGCATCCAGGTGACCCAGGCAATCGCCGAGGTCAAGCAGGCCATCCTGGCCCGCAAGATCTAGTTCAGCAGTTTCTTTCAAGAACAGCACGACGACGGCGCCGCTCACCACTGATGGTGAGTGGCGCCGTCGTCGTTAATCCAGTGCCGTACCAGTCCACAGACGCCCATCCACCACCGCAACCGGTGCTGGCAAGACAAGGAGACCAGCGTGTCACGCTCTGAGAAGATCAGCTTCACGGGAAGCACCGGCGACACCCTGGCCGGCATCATCGACGTCCCGGAAGGTCCTGTCCGCGGCTGGGGCTTGTACTCGCATGGCCTGACCCTTGGCAAGGACAGCCCTGCAGCATCGCGCATCTGCAAGGGCCTGGCGGACCAGGGAATCGGCATGCTTCGCTTTGACAACCTGGGGCTGGGTGGCTCTGCCGGTGAGTGGTCGGCTGGATCCTTCAGCGTCAAGGTGGCCGACACCATCCTCGCTGCCGGGTTCATGCAGGAGCAGGGCCGGGGCATTTCTTTGCTGGTTGGCCACTCGTTCGGGGGTGCCGCTGTATTGGCCGCAGCGCGCGACATTCCCGGACTCAATGCCGTGGTGACGGTTGCCGCGCCCTACGAACCCAAGCATGTGGAGCACATGTTCGACACCGAGATCGAGGACATCCTCCGGGATGGCAGCGCCGTGGTGGACCTTGGTGGACGCCCCATGGAGGTTCGGCGCCACTTTGTGGAGGACGTGGAACGCGCTGACCTGCGTGACTGCATCCGCACCCTGCACAAGCCCTTGATGGTGATGCACTCCCCCACTGACAACACCGTGGGGATCGATAACGCCAGCGAAATTTTCCAGACTGCCCGCCATCCCCGGAGTTTCATCTCCCTCGAGGGAAGCGAGCACCTCCTGACCGGTAGGGGCCAGGCAGCACGGGTAGCGCGCATCATCGGTGCATGGGCAGACCCCTACATGGAAGTCCGCGACTCCAACTAAAGGCCCGTACCCGTCCAAGTAGGTAGCAGCAGAGCGCGTTCTGAGCCCTCAAAACGCGCTCTGCTGCGACTGAGTTGGGTGCTACTTGCCGATGGCTGCCTTGCTCTCGCTGAGCCATTGGTCGGCAGCCTTTTCCGGGGAAAGCCGCTTGAAGAGAACTTCGGTATTGATGCGGGCCGTGATCTCCGATACGGCGGTGGAACCCGTAGGACCAATGAAGGTGGGAGCGAAGTCCATCTTGCCGATCTGGTCAATGTAGGCAGCTTCAACCTTTCCCTGCGGTGTCAGCAGATCCTGGATCGCCATGCGCATTCCGGCGTTGCTGGGTACGCCACGGTCACTCTGGATGATCTTGGCCGCGGCCTCGTTGTTCACCATGAAGCTGACCAGCTTGGCGGCGGCCTCCGTGTGCTTGCTGCGGGCTGAGATCGTGTAGAACTGCGAGGACTGCAGCCAGATGCCGGGGGTCGGTTTTTCACCGGGAAGCTTAAGCAGCTTCAGCTCGGCCCCGGAAGCTTTGCTGAGGGCCGTCAGGGAGTTGGTCCACGTGAGCATCATGCCCGCCTGCCCCATACCCATGAGGGTTTGCTCAGTGCTGACATTGAGCTTCTCAACTGTCTCGGAGGCGCTGGGGGCTGCGCCTGATTCACTGAGCCTCAGCGAGAAGTCGAAATATTCCTTGACGGTGTCCTTGTCCAGCCCCAGCTGACCGTCCTGGGTGTACAAGGACTTGCCGCGTTGTCGGGCGAAGGCATCCAGGGAGTCGTGCGTGAGGACGGTGGCTGTCCCATAGGTGCCCTTGGGGCTTTTTGCCGTGATGTCCGCGGCGGTCCGGGCGAAGTCGTCCCATGACCAGGTGCTGTCATCGGGAAGGGCAACACCGGCGGCCTGGAACACTGCTGGGTTTACAACGATCGCCAATGCATTGGCCCCCGTGGACACACCGTACTGCTTGCCTTGGACCTGCCCGTTTTCCAGCGCTCCCTGGTCCATTTTGGAGAGGTCCAGTGCGCCCTCCACCGTAGACAGATCCAGGAGTGCGCCACGGTTGGCGTATTCGGCAGGGTACGCACCACCCATGGTGATGACGTCGGGAGCATCGTTGGCAGCCACTTGGGTGGCCAGTTTGTCGAAGTAGCCGCCAATATCACCGTATTCCGGCTTGACCTTGATGTTGGGGTTGGCGGCCTCGAATTCCTTGATGGCCTTGTTGGTCAGTTCGGCCCGGGTGGCGTTGCCCCACCAGGAGAACCGGATCTCCACAGGGCCGTCTTCGGACTGGTTGGAGGAGGGACCCGAGCAGGCCACAGTCATGCCGAGCATGCCGACGGTGGCCAGGATAGCTATGGACTTTCGCATACGACGGAGAGATTTACGCGCCATTGGGTAAGCTTCTTTCAAATCATGAGAAAACGGTTCCTGAAACGTATCAAGGGTCATAGGAACCGTCAATAGTTTTGACCATGAACTATTTCGTAGCCCCAAGGAGTACGCCATGTCCCCACGCCTGGACGACATCCAGATCCGCGACCCGTTTGTCCTCACCCAAGCGGACTCAGGGCAATACCTCCTCTTCGGCAGCACTGATAAGAACATCTGGTCCGGACAGGCCACCGGATTCGACTGCTACCGCAGCACTGATTTGTTGAACTGGGAGGGCCCCATCGAAGCCTTCCGCCCCGCCGCCGACTTCTGGAGCCAGGAGCAGTACTGGGCACCCGAGGTCCACGAGTACCATGGCCGCTTTTACCTGTTTGCCACCTTCACTGCCCCGGGACGCCTTCGTGGAACGCAGATACTCTCCGCCGAAAAACCGGAAGGACCCTACACGCCGTGGAGCGATGGCCCCGTCACTCCAGCCCATTGGCAATGCCTGGACGGCACCCTCCACGTGGACGCGGAAGGAAACCCCTGGATGGTTTTCTGCCATGAGTGGAAGCAGGTGCACGACGGCGCCATGCTGGCCCAGCGGCTCAGCCCGGACCTTCGCACGGCCGTGGGCGTGCCGGTCTTCCTCTTCAGCGCCTCGGAGGCACCGTGGTCGCGTGCGCTGGACGCCCCCTCCGCCAGTGACCGCGAGTTCCCCGTCTACGTCACCGATGGGCCCTTCCTGTTCCGCCTCGCTAGCGGAAACCTCATCATGCTGTGGTCCAGTTTTGGCGACCATGGCTATTCCATGGGCATCGCCCGCAGTGAATCAGGAACCGTGCTTGGCCCGTGGGCCCAGGAAGCCGAACCACTGTGGGGCACTGACGGCGGCCACGGAATGATCGGACGGCACTTGGATGGCAGCCTCTTCCTAACCCTCCATCAGCCCAACAAAAGCCCCCATGAGCGCGCATCCTTCTTTCGGCTGATCGAGCGTGAGGACACGGTGACCCTGGCCCCTTGAGAGCAGGACATCCCGGACTCCGCCATGTGGGGGGGTTGACAGCCACGTACACCACGACAAGGATTGAATCGTTTCGGAAAACGGTTTCTCATGTCGGCTGACCGCTGACGGAGACCTGCACCGGACGCCATTTGACCGGATTGTCCCCAGCAGCAGTCAAAGCAGACAGCATCAGGAGGGCGTGCAGAGTGCACAGCCACAGCAAGAGTCCGCAATCCCCCGCCATCGACCGCAAAGCGCTGGTCCAACGGCACAACGTCCGCCAGCACCAGTTGGACCCGCGCAGTCCGGTGTCCGTTGGCAATGGCGAGTTCGCGTTCACCATGGACCTCACCGGGCTGCAGTCGCTGCCCGCCGAGTACCCTGTGGGTGCGCGCGACGAACTGCCACCGGGAACACTCCTGGGAACGCAGTCGCAATGGGGCTGGCATTCCGTTCCACCTCCCCGGCCCTACGATCTGGCCGGCTCTACGGTCCTCTACGATTCACCGCGCGGCCCAGTCCCCTATGTGGACATGGTGGGCGGAATCGTCAACGACAGGGAAACCGGTACCTCCCGGGCCGAAACTTGGCTGCGGGCCAACGCACACCGACTTGATCTGGGACGCATCGGCTTCCGTTGGACCGAAGAGGGAACTGACCGCCCCCTCACCGCGGCAGACATCTCCGGAACCGCGCAGACACTGGACCTCTGGACTGGAACGGTCACCAGCCGTTTCGTCCTTGCCGGGCACCAGGTCACAGTGACGACGGCGTGCCACCCCTACCGTGATGAGCTAGGCTTCCGTATCGAGTCGACGGCGGTTGGCGCCGGCTTAAGTGTCAGCATCGGCTTTCCCTACGGATCCGAAGCCTGGCATGACGCGGCGGATTGGAACCGTCCAGAAGCCCACACCACCACCCTCACCGGGCCCTCCACCACCACAACATCTCCCGGAACAACGTCCTGGCAGGCCCACCGCTCGCTGGACGACTCCCGGTACCAGGTGGTGGTTACCGGGCAGGGCCTGGAGGTGGAACAGCCAGAGGAACACCGGCTGCGCATAGTTCCCGGCGCCACGGGTGATGCCGGCCCTGCAGGGGTGCTGGACTTCACCGTCGCCTTCCACCCTGCCGGCGACGGCGACTGCATCCCCCGCGGAACCACCAAGCCTGCCAGCCACGCGGACCAGGTGAGTGGACAGGCAGCGGCCACTGACGGCGTCGAACGTTCCACCGCGCAGTTCGTGATCACGGCCTCCGGGACCTACTGGCCCGCATTCTGGACCTCAGGCGGGGCGGTCGAACTGGACGCCACGGACGACCCCCGCGCCAAGGAGCTGGAACGCCGAATTGTGCTCTCCCAGTACCTCACGGCGGTCAATTGCTCGGGCTCGTTGCCACCCCAGGAAACCGGGCTCGTGTGCAATTCATGGCGAGGCCGCTTCCATCTGGAGATGCACTGGTGGCATGGGGCGCACTTTGCCCACTGGAACCGGGTGGAGCTGCTCCTGCCCTCATTGCGCTGGTACTCCAGCGTGCTGGAAACCTCCCGTCAAACTGCCAAAGCGCAGGGATTCGACGGCGTTCGCTGGCCCAAGCAGGTGGGACCGGACGGGCGGGAGAGCCCCAGCCCCATCGGGACCTTCCTGATCTGGCAGCAGCCGCACCCCATCCACATGGCCGAACTGGTGTACCGGGCCAACCCCAGCCGCGAAGTCCTGGCGGAATTCGCGGAAATCGTGTTCGAGTCAGCAGCCTTCATGGCCTCGTTCGCGCACCCCACCTCCCGCGGTTTCGAACTGGGGCCACCCTTGATTCCCGCCCAAGAAAGCTACGGGTCAATTCGCGCCAAGGTCACCAACCCCACCTTTGAGCTTGCCTATTGGCAATGGGGCCTGCGAACGGCAGCGACCTGGCGGGAACGCCTCGGGCTCGAACCTGTGGCGGAGTGGTCCGAGGTGGCAGAGGGCATGGTGCCGCCCCGTGTGGTGGATGGGGTCTACGCAGCAATCGACGTGGAGCCTTTCACCATCCGCACTGACCACCCCTCCATGCTGTGTGCCCTCGGCGTTCTCCCCCTGACCGACATCATCGATCCGGAGATCATGCGCGCCACCTTGGCCGGTGTTCTGGCCGATTGGGACTGGGGCAGCACCTGGGGCTGGGACTACCCCGTGATGGCCATGACCGCAGCACGGCTCCAAGACCCGGAAACCGCGGTGGATGCCCTGCTGCTGAGCGCCGGCAAGAACACAGTCCTTGCCAACGGGCACAACCGCCAGACCGACTCGTTGCCCCTGTACCTCCCCGGCAACGGCGGTCTGCTCTCAGCGGTGGCCCTCATGGCAGCAGGCTGGGACAACGGACCGGACCGCCACGCACCCGGCTTCCCGGCCGACTGGACCGTGGCGTGGGAAGGGCTGGTGCAGGCGCCATGAGCCACACTGCAGAATCTCCTCGCCGCTACGCCATTATCGGGACGGGCAGCCGCTCCGAAATGTACGTCAGGGCACTGCTGGGAAGCCATTCCGACGTCGGCACTCCGGTGGCGTGGGTCGATTCCAACCCGGTACGGATGGCTTACTACGACCGCCTCTTTAGCCAGTTCCGGCCAGGAGCCGCCCTGCCGTCGTCGTATGCACCCACAGAGTTGGAGCGCATGAGGGACGAGACGGGTGCCGACGCGGTGGTGATCACCACCCCGGACTTCACGCACCACGAGTACGTGATGGCTGCGCTGAAGCTGGGCATGGACGTCGTGGTGGAGAAGCCCCTGACCGTCAATGCGCAGAACGCCGCGGCGATCGCCGAGGCCGCCGCAGCCTCGTCCGCCAATGTCACCGTCACTTTCAATTACAGATACTCACCGAGGAACACCCTGGTCCGCCAACTGATCGACGCCGGCGAAATCGGCAGCGTGACCTCAGTCCATTTCGAGTGGCTTCTGGACACCGGACACGGCGCGGATTATTTCCGGCGCTGGCACCGGGAGAAAGAGAAGTCCGGCGGCCTCCTGGTCCATAAAGCCACCCACCATTTTGACTTGGTCAACTGGTGGACATCCGGCGTGCCGGAGACAGTTTTTGCTGTGGGAGGGCTGCGGTTCTACGGGGAAGGCAACGCCGGCGCTTCCTCCCCGGGAGCACGCGACGGACGATTCGACCTCGATCTTGGCAACGACCCCAGGATGCGGCAGTTGTTCAAGGATGCCGAGCACGTGGATGGCTACCGCCGCAACCAGGACGTGTTTGCCCCCGGGGTCACCATAGAGGACAACATGAGTGTCCTGGTGGGCTACCGGAGCGGGGCCAGCCTGGCCTACACGCTGCACGCACACGCGCCGTGGGAGGGGTATCGGGTGGCCATCAACGGAACACGTGGCCGGTTGGAACTGGACGTGGTGGAAAAGCCCCACCGTGCCCGGGGAGCGGACCAAACGGTGGACCCGAGCGCGCAAGACGATGGGACAGCTGACGGGGCGGCACGGGACTCGCTGCGCCCGCGATCCAGCAGGCTGCTCCTGCAGAAGCACTTTGAACGGCCCGTGGAGATTCCCATTCCCGAAGGCGTGGGCGGACACGGTGGCGGCGACCTGAAACTGCTCGACGACGTCTTCCGTGGTGGGGTGACTCCGGGCACGTATGGATCCCTCGCCGGCGAAGAAAAGCTTTCACGCCGCGCCGGTTACCTGGACGGATTGCGGAGCATCGCGGTCGGGATCGCAGCCAACGCGTCCATTGCCACCGGCGAGGTGACACGCATCAGCGAGTTGGGCTTCCCCATCGACCAGCCCGCCCTTCACGACTCCTGACACCAGGAAGGCCCGCTGTGACGCCCTGGGTCAGGGGCTGTCACAGCGGGCCTGCCTCGTTCCCGAGCCGGGAACCGTGCTGATGGGTCCTCAGGCCTTGCTGGCCGCGAGCGCTTCTTCAAGCTCCGAGCGGATCTTGTCACCACCGCCGGATCGCCATTCCTTGACGGCGTCGTCCCAGGCGGCGACCGGCTGGCGGCCCTGGAGGATGTCATCGCGGACGGAGCGGAGCTTCTTCTCCAGCTGGCTTCCCTTCCTGACCTCGGTCTCGGAATACAAGCCCTCCACCGGGCTTGCCGAACCATCGGGCAGGACGCGGTTCATTTGCTCATACTGGGCTTTCACCACGTCTTCCTCACCGGGGAGGTACAGCACCGTGGGGGCGTCTGCCAGGTATTGCTGGCCCAACTGGGTTTGCCCTACTCCGGAGTCCAGGGGCACAGGATCGGTCCCTGAGAGTTGATAGTGGACTCCCTTCACTCCGTATTTGCGGAACAGATACTCTTCAGTGCCGAACGGAGCCGCCAGCCAGTTGGCCACCTGCAGGAATGTCTCCAGCCTGTCCCCGGCGTTCTTGTTGAAAGCCACCACACTGTGGGTGGGTGAGCCGATCCATAGCGAGCCCTTGCCGCCGTCGAACCCTGGAACGTCCAAAGCGGAGATCTTGAAGCCCTCCTGCCCTGCGGCCTGTTGGTAGTACGCCGGCCAGGCGCTGTAGGAGTCGCCGGTGAAGTATGCAGTCCCGGCCAGGAACCACTGTTTGTACTGGCCCGCGTTGGCTGCGAAGGCGTCCGGATTTACCACGCCTTCAGCAAACATTCTCCGCCCGGCTTCCAATGCTTCCTTCATCTCGGGTGTTTCATCCTTGTTGGTGAGCTGCCCGTTTTCCTCACGCCAGCCGTTGGGCACGTTGAGGGTCTGGGCGATGAAGTTGATGGGAACCTGGGTCAGCGCCCAGGTGTTGGCCTTAGGGTCGCTGAGCTCTTTGCAGAGTGAGAGGTAGTCCTGGAAGCTGGCCGGTTGGGCTGTGATGCCTTTGGCTGCCAGCAGGTCCTCCCGGCGGTATTGGATGGTGCTCTGAAGGACACCGCGGGGAATGGGGATGGCAAAGATTTCGCCCCCGAACATGGCCGCAGACCATGACTCCGACGGGATGTTGGCCAGGAAGGGGTAGTCCTTGATGGCATTGCCGGAGAGGTGTTCGGTGAGGTTTGCAGCTTTGGCCCGGAGTAGTTGCGGGACGGAGTTTGCACCGCGTGCCACTTGGAAGATGTCCGGCAGGGTGTCTCCTGCCACCACGGTGGCGAACTTACTGGGATAGTCGGTGGCCGGCGTCATGGAGATCTGGAGGTCCGAGCCCAACCGTCGGTTCAGTTCCTGCCAGTAGGCGTTCTTATCCACCCCCGGCGGAATGGGCGAGGACGTCTGCACCATGGAGGTGATGGCCTTCCCGTCACCGGGAGCCTGGGCCAGTGCTTTCACGGGCTGCGCCGGGTAGCGGTAAAAGACGTCAGGGATGCCAAGGTCGGTGCCTTTGAGGTCCGGGGTCACTCCCTCATAGCGGATGAAGTCCGGCAGTGCACCTTTGCCCTGGGCGCCTGCGGCTCCCCCTTGGGCACCGGGTGAGCAGGCGGCCAGCAGGGGGCTGCCCAACGCCGCGAGGGCCAATATTCCCAGGGAACCGCGAGCAAAACTCCTGCGGCTGAACTGTTTCTGTGAGACGGCTTCGTGCATGACCGTGACCTTTCTAACCTTTGACGGCGCCGGTGAGGACGCCCTTGGCGAAGTGCTTTTGGAGGAAGGGAAAGACAATGAGGATCGGGACAAGCGAGAGGACCAGGATGGCCATTTGGATGGAGGGCTGCGGTGGCATGCTCTCCATGACCCCGCTCAGGTCTCCTTGATCCAGTTGCGCGTTGTTGACCACGTAGGTTCGCAGCACCAGTTGGAGCGGCCATTTGGCACTGTCATTGAGATACAGCAGGGCATTGAAGAAGGCGTTCCAGTAGCTGACTGCATAGAAGAGGCCGATCACGGCGAGCACTGCTTTGGAAAGTGGCAGGCAGATCCGGCTGAAGATCTGCCACTCCCCTGCGCCGTCGATCCTCGCCGATTCCAGCAGCTCTGAAGGGATCTGACTGAAGAACGCACGGATCACGATCACGTTGAAGCCGCTCACCATGGACGGAACGATCAGGGCCCACAGGGAGTCGATGAGGCCCACTTCCTTGACCACCAGATAGGAGGGAATCATGCCCGGGGAGAACAGCAGGCTGAAGAGCACTAACAGCAGCATGGTCTTCATCCCGAAGGCCCCGGGCCGCGCCAGGGCGTATCCGAGCAGGCTTGTCACCAGGAGGGATAACAACGTCCCGGCGATGGTGACAAAACCAGAGACGGCCAAGGCCTGGGTGACCACGCCGCCGGACAGGATGGACTGGTAGGCGCCGAAGTTCAGGGTGTCGGGCAGGATCACGAACCCGCCGTTGCGGGTCACGTGTTCGGGACTGGAGATGCTGGTGGACAGGATTCCAAGGAAGGGAAGCACGACGGCGGTACACGCCACTGTGAGGAGCACACCTTTGAACGCACGCATCATCAGCCCTGGCGGCTCGACTCCGTTAACGGTCCTGCGTTTCCTGCGCTCGGCGGGTATCCCCCTTTCGGCAACGCTGGTTCCGGACGTGCTTTGACGAGTGGCGTCCTGGGTGGTGGTCATGCTTTGTACACTCCGTTCTCGCCGAAAGCGTGGGCGATCTTGTTGGCTGCCAGGACAAGGACCACGCCGATGAGTCCTTTGACCAGTCCGACGGCTGTGGAGACACCCCAACTGCCTCCGACGATTCCGTTGTTGTAGACGTAGGTGTCCAGCACCTCTGAGGCCTGGACGCCCACGGCGGCCTGCTGCAGGATGATCTGTTCGAATCCCACACTGAGCGAGTCACCGAGCTTCAGGATGAGGAGCAGGATGATGATGCCCCGCAAGCCGGGGAGCGTTATGTGCCATAGCTGGCGCCATCGTCCTGCACCGTCCACCGCGGTGGCTTCGTACAGTGACGAATCGATCTGGGACAGTGCAGCCAGGAACAGAATGGTTCCCCAGCCGGTGTCCTTCCAGATCACCTGTGACGTCAGGAGTGCGAAGAAGGTATCCGGGTTGCCCAGGATGTCCAGGGCAGCCCAACCATTGGATCTGAGGAAGTTGTTGACCATTCCCGAGCCACCGAACATCTGCTGGAAGATGGCCACCACGATCACCCACGAGAGGAAATGGGGAAGGTACAGGATGGACTGGACGAGTCTCTTCACCCGCTCTGAAAGCAGGCTGTTGAGGAGAAGCGCCAGGACGATGGGCACCGGAAAGACGAAGACCGTCTGGATCAAGGTCAGGACCAACGTGTTCCGGAGTGCGTTCAGGAAATCGGGATCGCCATTGAACAGCACCTGGAAATTCTCCAGGCCGGTCCACATCGACTCCCAGATGCCCAGGAACGGCTGGTAGTCCTTGAAGGCTATGACATTGCCCAGGAGGGCAACGTAGTGGAACAGCAGCAGAAGGATCATTCCGGGTAAGGCGAACGCCAAGAGCATCCGGTCCCGCCACATCCGCTGCCACCAAGGCTGTTTCCGACGCCCTTCCGGCGCTTGGGCCACAGCCGGCGATCCGGGCGGTTTCCTGCTGGTTTCGATCGTCATGCAACACCTTTCACGGGCTCGTTGGCTGGGAAGGCGAGCAGTTGTTGATACGTTTCAGAAATGGTGTGACCGGAGCGGACACCAGCGTCGGCAAGTTCCCAGCAACCCCGACGCGGCCGGTAAGGAGCCCTGCCCGTGCCCGCTCCGGAGCTTTTAGTCCAGCTCGAGCCTGATGGCGTCGTAGGCGGCCTGATTGACGGCCACCGGGTCCGCCCCCTCGTTGATGGTGAACGTCACCGTATTGACTCCACGCTTGAGCAAAGCGGCGTCAAAGCGGAACTCACGGGAGTAGTTCCGCCCGGCATGGGAGCTGCGGTACGTGGCGCCCTTGGCATCGGATGGCTGAAATTCCCACACGAAGGGTTGCCCATTGATCCGGATGGTGAGGTTGGTGGTCACATTCGGAACAGGAACAGCGGACCCCATGGCCCACGCAGCCAAGGCCACCGTCAGCGTGGCCTGCTGCCCTTTCCGTGAGGCTTTTTCCGCGTCGAAGGTATCAAGGGTGAACGACACCGACCACGGAGCCTGCGTTTTTCCGTCCAGGACCTGGTGCTGGATGTAACCCCAGTCCTCAGTGCCGCTTTCGCCCACCACATAGTGCACACCGTCCGGGAAGTCGCCGGCGAAGAAGGTGAAGGCATCATAGCGCCGGGATTCCTGGCCCCGCCGGAATTCAGCCGACGTCCTGTCCGGGGTGCCGAGCTGCCATACGGTCCTGCCGTGGGCAACGGGCTTCCACACCATGTTGGCGAGCCTGACGACACCCTGGTCCACCACAACGTCGTCGATGACGTGCTCACCCCAGACTCCGGGCTTGACCACGGTCACGCGGTAGATGCCGGGACGGACATTCTTGAGCTCGAAAGACCCGTTGCGATCCACCTCGGCCCAGTACTGGAAGCCTTCGGTGGTGTCCTGTGCCGGCACCCGGTTATCCGACAGGATCACCAGCGCGCCCTCCATGCTCTTTTGCCCTGGCACCTTTGCCTTGCCGGACACTGTGACGCGGGCAGCGGTAGGAACCCATCCTTCCAGCGCCACCCGATCATAGAATGCGGCATGTTTGTCGAAGCGGGCATACGAGACCGCTTCTTCGCGCATGCGCTGCGGATCGCTTCCCCGGGTGAGCAGGACGAAGTATGGTCCGTAGGTTTTCGCCCAGTCGCCGTAGGTGTCCACGGGCATGGCCCCGAAGTGCGTGGCATGCGGCTCTACGAGCAACACGGGCGCTTCAGTGGTTTGATGCAGGGTGAGATCCTGCCGGAACGGACCACCGTTGAAGGACTCGCGGTTGGGCGTGACGGACCAGATTCCGTAGCCATTACCGTACAAGCCGTGCACCGAGTGATCCTTCATGGAAACAGCCCAGTCGTACTTGGTGTAGTACCGGCGGGCATAGGCGCTTCGGGTTCCCGCCAGATCATGCGTGGCGTCCATGACCATCGGACCGGCCTGGAGGTCCTGCGGTGTGGGCATCCGCGCCGCGTCAGCTCGCCACGGCTGGCCAAAGGTGTCCTCCTCCACGCTGGCGTGCGTGAAAATCTCCGGGTCCACCCATGCGACGAAGCGGTGTTGTTCCAGATGCACCCCCGCGTGCTTGGAACTGTGCGAGAAGCGGGGCGCCAGATGGAATCCTGGCTCTCCTGAGCGGAAGATGAAGTTCCATTGCCGCGCATAGGGACCCGAAGCCGAGGCATTGAGGACAGCCGATACCACCACAAAGTCCTGCTCCTGGCGCACGGCGAAAGTGGTTCCCGGCGTGTAGTCGCCACCGGGCGCCCCCAGGACGCTGGCTACCTGATCGAACCGGCCGCGACCGGTGGTGCCGAGCAGTTCCTGCCCGTCCAGCTTCAGGGAGACGAGGCGGGCGTTGCTGGCTTTGTCGAAAACGGCTTGGACACGGCCGTTATCCACGGTGATCTGGGCGGAGTTCTCGGTGAATGACGGGGCCGGGCCACTGGAGGGAGCCTCCTCAGCGGCTACGGCTACGGCTGGCGTTTGCACTGTAGCGACGGCGGCCAGTGCCAGTGCGGTTCCTGCGGCGCTGAAGGCGTGGAATTCCCTGCGGGAGATCATCGTCGATCCTTTCGAAGGCGGAGGGGTCAACAACATTCATCCACCGCATGACAAGACCGTCAAGATCTTTGACACGTTTCAGGATGCACTGAGAAACCGGTTTCCGCAGAATGACGCGTAAAAACTGACATCGGATGTTTAATTCTCTATCTCACGATGTGAGACGAAAAGCGTTGCCTGAAGGAAAATGGGAGCGCTTACATCCGATCAATTGGTCCTCAAGGTGACTCGCAGCTCCCTCATGGACGGAGGGGACTTCAGTTTTTCCGGGGACCCATCGACGCCCCGACGAGTGCGCCAAGCCCCACCCCGATGAGGATGCCCAGAAAGGGTGACTTGAACACCAACTGGCCAACGATGAGTCCGGCCGCGGCTCCGAGGAGGCAAGCGATCCACAGTGGGTTGTTCATGGCGGCCTCCAGATCAGGTGCGGGGCGCTACTCGACGCGAGCCGAGGACTTTCTTGTGCGGGGAACCCCCCGACTCCGTGTCAGCCTCGCGGATTGCTGACCATGACGCCGAGACGAGATACACCTGGCTCACAAGGTTGAACCAGATGAGCAGGCCGATGATGATGGCAAACGACGCCAGCACCGGATTGTTTCCGGAACGTGCCAGAAGTTCGGTGCTGAAGAACTGCAGGACCGTGGTGCCGACACCCGCCAGCACCACGCCCTCCAGGAACGCGCGGCGCCCCAGCTTCAGGCCACCGGCAATCCTGAACAGCACGGCCGCCGTCGCGCAGTTCAGCAAGAGCGGAACCACAATCTTCACGGTGGCCGCTATGGGCTCGGTGACGCCCTCGTCCAGGTTGAGCAAAGCGATGAACCAGTCGGCCGCCGTACCAAAGACGAGCGAGACGCCTGCGCTGATGACAAGGATGACGCCGAGGAGCAGCAAGGTGCTGGCATCAATGAGTTTTTGAAGGATGGGGTTGCGTACCAAAGGGTCAGCTTCCATGACCCCCCGGAGCCCTTCCCTGATGCTGGCGATCCAGCCCAGGGAGACGAATATCGTCACAACCGCTGCGATGAGGGCCGTCCATCCAAGTCCGGACGGGTTGAGCAAGGATTGTGGATCCACCAGTCCTTCGCCGCCGTCCACCTGCAGGAGTCCGGGGGCAGCCGCTGCAACACTGTCGATGACGGCGTCCTGCAGGGCAGGGTTGCCACCCAACACGATCCCTGCGATGGCGAAGCCGGTGGTGAGCAAACCAGTCACGGAGAAGAACATGTTGAAGCCGATACCGGCCGCCAGGAGTGGCCCGTGCTGGCGCGTGTAGTGCTGAAAGGAGCGCAGGGCACGGATCGTGTTAAGCCTGGCGAGGACGAGCGCAAAGAATGCGCCGGCTTTCTTTGGCAGTCCCCCGCCCGTGCGCTTCGCAGAGCCCCATTCCTGCCTCTTGCGGAGAAGCTGGAGTTTGAGTTTTGCCAGCTCAGTGGGCAGCGGAGGAACGTCCGCCTCTGTGGCTTGGATCCGTTTGTTGTTCCTCGTCAGTATCGCCGCCAAAGTCGAGCTCTTCCCGTAGCTGCCAAATTCCATTGGTGTCGTGCTCGTAAAGTCCCATGCTAACCACAGGGAAGGTCGCGCGGTAATCTCTGAGAACCGTTTCGGCCTCGTCAAGGTTTTCCTGGGCAACATCGTGAGCCACAGTGACGTGCGGGTGGTACGGGAAAGGGAGCATCCGTTCAAGCGGACCGCTTTGAAGTTTCTCGTGCAATTGCACGCACTCTTCAAAGCCTTCTTCCACGTTAACGAACACCACCGGCGAGATGGGACGGAAAGAACCCGTGCCGGAAATGGTGATGTTGAACGGCTCCTGAGTCCGCGCAACTTCCCTGACGTGTTCGCGGGTAGCGGCCCAGTCCTGGGTGGGTGTGGTGGTGATCAGGGTAATGTGCGCAGGAATGACCTCTGCCATCGGATCGCCGAAAGAGGCCCTCCATTCCTGGAGTTCACGGGCGATCTCGGGCGGGAACCCCAGGATGACACCGACGCACATGGTGTCACCGGTGCCGCAATCGGTCCCGGTAGCAGCGGGCTGGCGGGAGTCGTCCGGACCGGCACCCTGACGGGTGCCGGTGGTGACATTGAGCTGGCCAGCGGAGCACATGGGCTTAGCGGACTCCCTGGATTCCGTGGGAGGCCTGGCCGCGGTACGGCAGGAATCCGACCTTGGAGTAGACGTCCGCGAGGGTTGCGGCAGCGATTTCACGGGCCTTGTCCGCGCCGAGGGCCAGGAGCCGATCCAGTTCCGCAGGATCAGCCAGGAGTTCGTTGGCACGCTCCCGGATGGGCGCCAGGTGACCGGAGACGAGTTCAGCCAGGTCGACCTTCAGGTGTCCGTACATCTTGCCCTGGTAGTCCGCCACGATCTTTTCCACCGGTGTGCCGCTGATGGCTGAGTAGATGGTCAGCAGATTGGAAACGCCCGGCTTGTTCTCGCGGTCGTACCGGATCTCCGTCTCGGTGTCCGTGACGGCTGACTTGATGCGCTTGGCGACGGTCTTGGGATCGTCCAGGAGGTTGATCAGACCGGCCGGCGACTCCGCAGACTTGGACATCTTGGCGTTGGGATTCTGGAGATCGTAGATCTTGGCCGATTCCTTCTGGATGAAGGCCTCGGGCACTTGGAATGTCTCGCCGAAGCGGCTGTTGAAGCGGTTGGCAAGGTCCCGGCTGAGCTCAACGTGCTGACGCTGGTCCTCGCCCACCGGAACACCGTGCGGCTGGTAGAGGAGGATGTCTGCAGCCTGCAGGATGGGGTAGGTAAACAGGCCAACACTGGCGTGGTCCGAACCCTGCTTCTGGGCCTTGTCCTTGAACTGGGTCATGCGGGCGGCTTCACCCATGCCCGTGATGCAGTTCAGGACCCACGCCAGCTGGGCGTGCTCGGGAACCTGGGACTGGACGAAGAGGGTGCACTTATCCACGTCCACGCCACCGGCGATGTACTGGGCTGCGGTGACCCGGGTGCGCCGGGCGAGTTCTGCAGGGTCCTGCGGCACTGTGATGGCGTGCAGGTCAGGAATGAAGTAGACGGCGTCGTACTCTTCCTGCATCCGGACCCAGTTGACCAGGGCGCCGAGGTAGTTGCCAAGGTGCAGGGAGTCGGCGGAAGGCTGCATACCGGACAGGACCCGGTGCTTGGCGCCCACGGGGAGCTTGGTGGACGTTACGGGCTGCGGTTGGGCCGCAGCATCAGCCGATGCGCCGGTTTCAGTCGTGGTGGAACTAGTCATGGAGCAATACCTTAGGAAGCTTAGAGCCGGTAGTCGACTACCAGCGGTGCGTGGTCAGAGAAGCGGGTGTCCCACGAAGGCGCCCGGTCAACCACAGCCGAGAAGGCGGCTGCCGCGAGGTCCGGTGTGGCCAAGTGGTAGTCGATGCGCCAGCCCGTGTCAGTGTCAAAGGCCTTACCGCGCTGGGACCACCAGGTGTAGGGGCCGGCGACATTTCCTGCCAGGCCCCTGTGGACATCCCTCCATCCGATTTCTTCGCCGAGGAAGCGGTCAAAGTAGGCACGCTCCTCCGGGAGGAAGCCGGCACGTTTGACGTTGCCCTTCCAGTTCTTGATATCGAGTTCAGTGTGCCCGACGTTGAGGTCGCCAACAACCAAAGCATGGTCACTGTGTTTGGCGAGCTCAGGCAGTCGAACGGTCATGGCATCCAGGAAACGGAATTTGTCGTCCTGTTTAGGGGTTCCCACTTCACCGGAGTGCACATAGGCGCTGACAACGGAGAGAGTGGTGAACTCACCGGCAGCATTTTGCACGGTGTAGTCGGCTTCAACCCAGCGCCCGGACGTATCGAAGTAGTCGTCGCCAACGCCAATGCGGGTAGCGGTTGGCTCCTCACGGGATGCGATGGCCACGCCGGCACGGCCCTTGGCTTCGGCTTCGGTGTGGAGGATGTGCCACCCTTCACCGATGAGTTTCCTGACGATGTCATCAGGCGCCCGGACTTCCTGCAGGCAGAGAATGTCTACCTCGCGCGGCTCCAGCCATTCCGCCATGCCATTCTTGTAGGCAGCCCGGAGGCCATTGACGTTTACTGATGCGATGCGAAGGAAGTCCTTCTTCAATGCCGTACTCACCCGGTCCACTCTAGTCGATGATGGTGCCGGCCACGGGCTCGTCCGAGCCGCCGGAAGACTTGATCATGTCCCGCGCATTCGTCGCCGTAATGGCAATGGTTTCCAGCGCACGGTTGATGGTGTCCTGGTCCGCTGTTGCGCCCTTGGCCCGTTCCTCATCCACCACGCGGACCTGCACCTGGACAATCTTGAACGAATGGTCCAGTTTGAGGTCCCGGACCTCATCAGCTTTGCTGCGTTCGGCAACAACGCGCGTGCCTCCACTGTCAGCAGCGGACGACGACGGCGCGCGGCCGGCTGCGGCATTGAACGCATTTTGCGCTTCGGTCAACTTGGCACCGGCCCGCTGCGCGGCCTTGCGAATACTCACCACCACAAACGTTGCCAAAGCCAGCCAGCCGAAAGCGATGACAGCAACAACCCAGCCCACCACGTCATTCTGGTTGGCCGCGAAGATGACGGCCACCAGGAAGGCAATGATGACAACTGTCATCCCCAGGCCACCGATGCGGAAGCCCTTGAAGATGCCTTTGCCGGCGGGAGACGTGGACGGGTGCGGGTCACCGAGAGATTGCATGTACCCATTGTCTCAAATGAGCAACGGTGCCCTGTCCGCTTCCACGGACGGCGAACAAGGGCTCCAAGGGCCACCAAACGCTGCGGGCGCCCCTCTATGGCTATGCCCTTCCTCTGGGTATGCTCGCCTCATGAGCACCGTTGAAGATCGCCCAGATGTACAAATCCTCAAGGTTCACGAGTGCTGGAGGCTGCTGCGTTCCTCGTCGTTGGGGCGCTTGGCTTTGACCACCGGGGACGGCCCCGAGATCTTTCCGGTCAACTATTTTCCGGAGGACGGCACTCTCATCCTCCGTACCGCTCCTGGGACAAAGATGGATGCATTGTTGGGCAATGAGCCTGTGGCTTTGGAAGCGGACGGCTTCAACGCCTATGGAACCATCGCGTGGAGCGTGATAGCCAAGGGGCTTGCGGAAGCGATTCCCGCGGATGACCCCAGCCAGCAAAGTGCGGCCCACGAGCTCACGCCCTGGGAGCCCGGGACCAAGGATCACCTTTTCCGCATCACACCAACAGTGTTGTCAGGGCGGCGTTTTGTCATCAACGATTCACAACGATGGTGGCCTGCCCGGGAACCGTAAGAATGTGCCTCGCGCCAGTCCATACTTCAGCGACCGTACATGAGAGGAAACCATGACAGATTCCACGGAAACCACCGGTTCTCCCCAGCACCAAGGCGACCCGACCTTGGCATTCGATGACTGCTGGGACTTGCTGGCGGCTGCAACCATCGGCCGCATTGGCTTGGTGGTGGATGACCACCCGGAGATCTTCCCTGTAAATTACGTGCTGTTTCAAAGGCATCTCGTATTCCGCAGCAGCCCTGGCAGGAAGCTGTGGGGAGCATTGGCTTCCCGGCCGGGGGTTCTGGAAATCGATGGGTACGATGCCCCCAGCGGGGAAGCATGGAGCGTGGTTGCCCGGGGCGAAACGGAGCTCATGACAGACCCCGACGAGATCGCACAGGTGAACGCATTGGGTCTTGAACCCTGGCAACCCGGAGCCAAGGACAACTACATCCGGCTGGCGCCCCGGGCTTTGACGGGACGAAGGTTCAAAGTCAACGCACCGCATGTGTGGAAGACCAGGACCAACGACCCCCGGCGGGCCTCGTTCGAATAAGGTCCTCACTTGAGGAACAGCTGGCGCAGCCTTCCCGTGGTCAGCATGATGCCGAGGGCGATCATCACCACGTAATACCCCACATGAATGGCCGTGGCCGGGCTGAACGAGCCCACGCTGATCTGCCGCAGCAGCTCCACTCCGTGCCACAGGGGCATGGCCTGAATGAACCACTGGATGACCTGCGGGTACACGCTGAGCGGGTAAAAGGTGGCACTGAAAAGGAACATGGGCAGCAGGAAGAAGTTGATCCAGTCCATCTGCTGGAAGGTCTTCATGAAGCTGGTGATACCCATCCCGAAGCTCGCGAAGCCGAAGGCGATCAACACCGAGGCTGGAATGACCAGGATGGCCCACCAGGTGGTAATCAGTCCCATCACTCCCATGACAGCGGTGAATCCCGTGGCGTACAACAGCCCCCGAAGGAGGGCCAGGAAAATCTCGCCGATCGCCACGTCAAGTGGCCCCAAGGAGGTGTAGAGCATCCCTTGGTACAGCTTGGCGAAGTTCATCTTGAAGAAGACATTCCACGTCGAGTCATAAATGGCCCCATTCATGGCGGAGACGGCCAACAGTGCCGGGGCAATGTAGGCGGCGTAGCTGATTTCCTCACCACCTGGGCCCTGAACCGTTCCCACAATCGAGCCCATGCCCACACCCATGGCAAGCAGGAACAGCACAGGTTCGAAGAATCCGGAGACCATCACCAGCCACGTACTGCTCTTGGCCGCCATGAGCCCACGACCCACAACAGCCTTCGCATTGCGCGAGTACAGCGAACCGAACTTACGTTCGCGGGCAAGGTCGGTGGCGCTGTGGCCACCTGTCAGGACACTCATGAACCCATCCTTTTCACAAACTGGCGGCGCACCAGAACCCAGCCCACCGTTGCCGTCGCCACCAGGTACACCACGTGGGTGATGGTCAACAGCGGGTTCTGGTCCATCCCGTAGGTGAATACCCTGCCCAGCTCAGTTCCATGCCATACCGGTGAAATCCAGCCGATCCAGCGGACCGCTACCGGCAGGGAATCCAGCGGAAAGAATGTCCCCGAGAACAGGAACAGCGGCATCACGATGAAGCGCTGCACCAAAGCGAACTGCCCTTTGTCCTGTTTGATGCTGGCCGCATAAGCCATGAGCGGGAGCCCGAAGGACAACGCCGCCACCGTGGCCACGATGGCTGCCACCCAACCCCATGGGCTGGGTGAAGCCCCAAACAGTGCCACCACCACGAAGTAGACCACCGACTGCAGCAGGAACCTCACCGTGCTGGCCATGATGTGGCCGCTGGCAATCTGCTGCGGAATCAGTGGCGAGGCATGTGGACCGTAGAACACGCGGCGCCATTTGAAGCCATCCATGATGGGGTAGGAAAATTCTCCGGACGCGGTCATCACTGCCGCTGAGACCAATAGGGCCGGAGCCACGAATTCCAGGTAGCTGACGCCACCGAACGCTGCCTCGCTGTTGGCATCCACCAAGCTGGCGAGACCGACTCCCATGGCGAAGAGGTACGCCACCGGCTGGCCCACGCTATACAGGACGACGGACCAGCCGTAGTTCCGCATGACACGGAGGACCTGCTCCGCGTAGAAGAACGAACCCCAGCGTCGCGCCCTGGCAGCCGAAACCTCAGGTGAGTGGGCTCGCAAGGGACGCTCCGCCGTCGTGATCGGTTTGTCGGTGCCGCTAGTCAACAAGGCTCCTCCCCGTCAGCCGCAGGAACACGTCCTCCAGCGACGAGCGGCGCACCAACGATGTCATTGGCCGCAGCCCACGCGCAGTGACCTGCTCCAGCGCGGCCTCGCCGTCATGCGCGTAGATAAGTACGCGGTCAGGCAGCGTCTCCAGCCGCTCACCGATGCCGTGAAGTTCGACGCCGATTGTCGCGTTCCGCTCGGACCCGAACCTAAGCTCCAGTACTTCGCGCGACGAGTGTTCACGGATGAGGTTGGCCGGGGAGCCTTCGGCCATGATGCGGCCTTTGTCCACCACAATCAGGCGGTCGCACAGTTGCTCGGCCTCATCCATGTAATGCGTAGTGAGGATGAGCGTCACACCACTTTCCTTGAGCCGGAACAGCCGGTCCCAGAGGATGTGGCGGGCTTGGGGATCCAGGCCGGTGGTGGGCTCATCCAGCAGGAGGATCCGTGGCTCGTTGATGAGGGAACGGGCGATGGTGAGGCGGCGCTTCATGCCACCGGAGAGGGCGTCCACCTTGGAATTGGCTTTGTCCGTCAGCTGCGCGAATTCCAGGAGCTCGTCCGCTTTGGGCCGCAGGTAGCTCAGGGGCAGGCCGAAGTATCGCCCGTAGACGATCAGGTTTTCGCGGACTTTGAGTTCTTCATCCAGATTGTCCTGCTGCGGTACGACGCCCAGGTGCGCCCTCACTTCAGGGCCGTGGGAGTCGGGGTCCAGGCCCATGATGGTGAGCGATCCTGAGGTGCGCTGGGAGACGCCGCCGATCATTTTCATGGTGGTGGACTTGCCCGCGCCGTTGGGGCCCAGCAGCCCGAAGGACTCCCCCGCCGGTACGTCGAAGGAGATGTTGTCCACGGCGGTGAGGTCACCGTAAGCCTTGGTGAGATTCCGCGCGCTGATGACGGTGGGTCGGTTCATGTCGAAGCTGACTTGCGACGATTCTGACGGTGTTGGCGACGGTGTAGGAGAGCGGGTTGCTTCATTGTGCACCCTCAGCAGACTAGTAGCACCCACTGACATGTGAAAGGGCTCTTGCAGATATTTTGCAAGAGCCCTCTCATTTAGAACGTATGAATTTAGGCGATGCCAGCCTGACGCTCAGCGCTCTCCACAACATTCGCGAGCAGCATGGCGCGGGTCATCGGACCTACGCCGCCCGGGTTCGGGGACAGCCAAGCAGCGACGTCGGCAGCTGCCGGGTCCACATCTCCGGTGACAACCGCCTTGCCGTTGCCATCGTCCACGCGGCTGACGCCGACGTCGAGCACTACTGCGCCCGGCTTGAGGTCTTCAGCCTTGATCATGTGCGGCACTCCGGCGGCGGCAATCACGACGTCGGCCTGCTTGAGTTCCGCGGGCAGGTCCACCGTGCCGGTGTGGGCCAGGATCACCGTGGCGTTGACTTCCTTGCGGGTCAGCAGCAGACCGATGGGGCGGCCGATGGTGACGCCGCGGCCAACCACCAGGACACGCTTGCCCTTGAGTTCGATGTTGTGGCGCCGCAGCAACTCCACACAGCCCTTGGGCGTGCAGGGCAGCGGAGACTTCATCTCGCCGTTCACATTGGCCACCAGGCGGCCAAGGTTCATGGGGTGCAGTCCGTCGGCGTCCTTTTCCGGGTCCATGGCTTCCAGGATGACGTCCTGGTCAATGTGCTTGGGAAGGGGCAACTGGACGATGTAGCCGGTGCATTCCGGGTTGTCGTTGAGCTCACGGACAACCTCCAGGAGGTCCTCCTGGGAGATGTCTTCGGGGAGGTCTCGGCGGATGGACTGGATGCCAACCTCGGCGCAGTCCTTGTGCTTGCCGCCGACGTACCAGGTGCTGCCGGGGTCCGAGCCCACCAGGATGGTGCCCAGGCCGGGGACGATTCCCTTGGCGGCCAGGACGGAAACGCGAGTGGTCAGTTCTGCCTTGATGGCTGCGGCGGTGGCCTTGCCATCGAGGATCTGTGCGGTGGACTGTGTCATTCCATCTGCTCTTTCTGGTGGGTGACCGGTGTGGGGAAGCCTCATAGGTGGCTCATGCCAACGGGACCCGCCGCCGTAGGTGTGGCGGCGGATCCCGTCGGCTCCGGTTCAATGACCGGGTATTGCTTGTTGATCCGCGGGAGCGTGGGTTACCACTGCTCGTGCTGCGGGTACAGCGGGAAGTCAGCGGCCAGTTTGTCGACGCGGGCCTGGAGGCTTTCGACGTCGGCTGAGGAACCTGCCTTGAGCGCCGTAGCGATGATCTCGGCAACCTCGGTGAACTCGGTTGCACCGAATCCGCGGGTAGCCAGGGCAGGGGTGCCGATGCGGAGGCCGGAGGTGACCATCGGCGGGCGGGGGTCGAACGGAACAGCGTTGCGGTTCACGGTGATGCCCACCGAGTGCAGGAGGTCTTCTGCCTGCTGACCGTCCAGCTGCGAGTTGCGCAGGTCCACCAGGACCAGGTGAACGTCGGTACCGCCGGTGAGGACAGAGACGCCGGCCTCGGCAACATCGGACTGGTTCAGGCGGTCAGCGATGATCCTGGCACCTTCGAGGACACGCTCCTGGCGCTCCTTGAACTCTTCGCCGCCGGCGATCTTGAAAGCAACAGCCTTGGCGGCGATCACGTGCATGAGCGGCCCGCCCTGCTGGCCGGGGAAGACGCTGGAGTTGAGCTTCTTGGCCCACTCCTGCTTGCCAAGGATCACACCGGAACGGGGGCCGGCCAGGGTCTTGTGGACCGTGGAGGTGACGACGTCGGAGTACGGCACCGGGTTGGGGTGCAGTCCTGCTGCAACCAGGCCGGCAAAGTGCGCCATGTCCGTCCAGAGGAGCGCGCCGACTTCGTCAGCGATGGAGCGGAAGGCAGCGAAGTCCAGCTGGCGGGGGTATGCGGACCAACCGGCAATGATGACCTGCGGCTTCTCGGCAATGGCCTGCTCGCGCAGCTTGTCCATGTCGATCCGGAAGTTGTCCTCCTCAACCTGGTAGGCAGCTACGTTGTAGAGCTTGCCGGAGAAGTTGAGCTTCATGCCGTGGGTCAGGTGTCCACCGTGTGCAAGGGACAGGCCCAGGATCTTGTCGCCCGGGGTGATCATCGCGGACAGCGCAGCAGCGTTTGCCTGCGCACCGGAGTGCGGCTGGACGTTCGCGTACTCGGCGCCGAAGAGTTCCTTGACGCGGTCGATCGCAAGCTGCTCGGCGACGTCGACGTACTCACAACCGCCGTAGTAGCGGCGGCCCGGGTAGCCCTCGGCGTACTTGTTGGTCAGGACGGAGCCCTGGGCTTCCATGACGGCGCGGGGAGCGAAGTTCTCCGATGCGATCATTTCCAGGGTGCCGCGCTGGCGGCCAAGTTCCTGGTTGAGGACTGCTGCAATCTCGGGATCGAGATCGGCGAGCGACTGGTTGCTGACAGACGCGGAAGTGGTTGTGGTAGTCACGGAATTCTCCTGGCTAGGCAACGGGTGGTGCTACAGGTCAGGCTACCGGCAGCAGCATTCCCGCGTCCCCTTTTTTGACGGAGGGATCGGTCACGTGCGTGCAGCGGTAAGACATGACCCTCGGCCCAGGCGTACGATCCGTGGTCTTCATGATTGCCGCTCCCTGGTGGTAGTCCACCCAACGCCAGTTGCGACCCGTTAACAGTACAACAACGCGGCACAGGTAGGCTTGATCGTGTGACTGACTCCACCGCTTTCGTTGTAACACTCTCCTGCCCCGACCGCCCCGGCATCGTCCATGCCGTCGCGGGAGCATTGCTTGAGGCCGGCTGCAATATTGCCGACTCCCAGCAGTACGGAAGCCCCAGCACCGGCAACTTTTTCATGCGCGTGGAGGCAACGACGTCGAACTCCCAAGCGGAACTGACGGCCGCACTGAAGCCGGTGGCCGAATCCTTCGGAATGACCTGGCAGATCAACCCTGTTGGCGAAAAGGTCCGCACCATCATCCTGTGCTCCAAAGACGCACACTGCCTCAACGATCTGTTGTTCCAGCAGCGCACCGGCACCTTGCCTATTGACGTTCCGGCCATCGTGTCCAATCACCGTGACCTTGAGCCGTTGGCAGAGTTCTACGGCATCCCGTTCCACCACATTCCGGTGACCCCCGAAACCAAGCCACAGGCCGAGGCTCAGCTGCTGAAACTGATCGCCGAACACGATGCTGAACTCACCGTCCTGGCACGCTACATGCAGGTGCTCTCCAACGATCTGTGCACGGAACTGAACGGTAAGGCCATCAATATCCACCACTCGTTCCTCCCCTCATTCAAGGGCGCCAAGCCGTACCACCAAGCCCATGCGCGCGGCGTGAAGATCATCGGTGCGACGGCCCACTATGTGACCGCAGACCTCGACGAGGGTCCGATCATCGAGCAGGAAGTCATCCGCGTTGACCACGCCCGCACGGCCGCCCAGTTCGTCCAGATGGGCCGCGATGTGGAGGGCCGCACGCTGGCTCAGGCGGTCCAGTGGCACGCCGAACACCGGGTTCTCCTGGACGGCACCCGCACCGTGGTGTTCAACTAACACCGCTCCTATGCTGGGTGTATGCGGGGCATCCATGACGCCGACCACGAGGCTGACCTGGCTGTCTTCTACGACCGGCAGGCGCCCGTCCGGAATACCCGCGCGCTGACCCCTCACAGGGTTGACTCCCGGGAGTGGTTCATTCGTCTCTTGAAGGCCGAGCACCGGCACTCGGTGTTCGAGTTGGGCTGCGGAACCGGTGTAGAGGGTGTGGAGTTTGTCCGCGCCGGGCTGCATTACACCGGAGTTGACCTGTCCCCGGCGAGTATTCGTCTTGCCCGCTCCCACGGTCTTGACGTGTCGGTTGCCAGTGGGCGGGACCTGCCCTTTGCCTCTTCCGTTTTCCCGGCGGCATGGTCCATGAGCACCCTGCTTCATGTGCCCAACACCCGGATACACGACGTCGTCCGTGAACTTGTGCGGGTCACCGCACCTGGTGCGCCGATCGCCGTCGGACTCTGGTCAGGGGAGGATTGCGAGGTCCTGAACCCCGAGGACTTGGAGGAACCGCGGCGTTTCTTCAGCCGCCGTAGCGACGAAACCGTGCAGCGGATTTTTGGCGAACACGGCGCGGTGGAGCACTTCCGGACCTGGCCCGAGGGCGCGGGCGCAGAGTCCGGTCCCGGCGCAGGCCAGTGGAATCAGCACTACCAGTTCCTGGTCCTCCGCACCCCCTCACCCAACTAGCTCGCAGCTGAGCGCGTTTTGAGCCCTCATAACGCGCTCTGCTGCGACTCAGTTGGGTGCGGGGGTGACTTAGGCTGGCTTTATGGCTCCCTCATACACTTTCGCCGGGGACACTCCGGCCATCCATGAATCCGCCTTCGTGGCGCCCACCGCATCCATCATCGGCAAGGCCACGTTGGCCCAGGACTCCAGCGCCTTCTATGGCGTCTCCGTCCGCGCAGATACATCTGCGATCAGTGTGGGCGCGGGGTCCAACCTGCAGGACAACGTAGTCCTGCATGCCGACCCCGGTTTTCCCTGCACAGTCGGCGAGCGCGTTTCTGTAGGGCACAGCGCGGTGGTCCATGGGTGCACTGTGGAGGACGACTGCCTGATCGGCATGAGTGCAACCATCCTCAACGGCGCGGTGATCGGATCAGGCTCGCTCATTGCTGCCGGGGCGGTGGTTCTGGAAGGCACAGTCATTCCCCCGCGATCCCTAGTGGCAGGCGTGCCCGCGAAGGTCCGCCGGGAGCTGACTGATGAAGAGTTCGAGGGCGTGAAGCACAACGCCGCGCACTACAAGGAGCTCGCTGCTGCGCACCGGGACATGCACGCCTAAAGTCGAAATGCGGGGCCCGCTCTGCGCACTAACCCGGGGGTTTAGTGTGCAGAGCGGGCCCCGCAACGTAAGAGACTAGTCCAGGGAGATGGGGCCGAGCTCGTCCAGCAGGTCTCCCGGTCCGGGGTTGCCGGCAGCGGACGTGCCACCGAGGTGGTTCACCACTCCCCACACGGCGTTAAGGCCAGTGGTCACGGCGCCCTCTGCCCAGCCCGCGGTAAAGGACACGTCGTCGCCAGCGAGGAAGATGCCGCGCTGGTGCTCCGGCAGCTGGTCCTGCTTGAAGTGGGTGAAGAGCCTCTGCTGGTACCGGTAGTGGCCGGGCAGGTTTGCCTTGAAGGCGCCCATGAAGTTGGGGTCGGCTTCCCAAGACACGGTGATCGGCTGCCCCACAATGTGGCTGGCAATGTCCACGCCCGGGTAGATCTGCTCCAGCGAGTGCAGCATGAGCTTCACGCGTTCCTCGGCGCTCAGGGCCAACCACTTCAGGGCGTCATCATTCCATGTGTAGGACAGGAGCATCACGGCGGGCTTGTCCGGGCCGTCGTCGAGCAAATACGTCGCCCGGTTGAGGCGGTCGGTGAGCGTCATGGACAGGACTTCGCGGCCCGTTTCCGGGTCGATGTCCTTCCAGAACGGCCGGTCCACCATGACGAATGTCTTGGAAGACTGCATGTAGTGCGAGCGCTCGATCGCCGTCCACAGTTCTGCAGGGAACAGCGCTTCCTCGGTGTGGATGCGTGTGGACAGCAGCCAGGACTGGCAGGTGGTCACTACGGCCTGGTACGTGGCCTCGCGCCCCCAATTTTCGCGAACCAGGAGGTCTCCGTTATCCGCCCGGCGGATGTTGTCCACGGCTCCGCGCGGCGAACCGGAGTGCAGGGATGCCAGCGAGGTGCCTTCCGGCCAGTATCTAAGGCCCGACGGCGCGTGGTTCCAGAGTGCCTCGGGGAGCCTTTGCGCCCCTCCCGCGATGGAGCGGTGCTGGTCGTCGGCGTCGGTGTACACGACGCGGAGGATTTCGAGGATGGAGTTGGGGAAGTCGGTGTCCCAACCACCGGTGCCGAAGCCCACTTGCCCGAACGCCTCGCGGTGCGCAAAGCCGGCTTCCTTGAAGGACTTGCTGGCGGCAATGAAGCCATAGAAGGTCTGCTCATCCAACTCTGGAAGGAGTGCGTTCCACAGTTCCTTGATCCGCTTGGTGTCGCGGGCCTTGATGGCTTCCTGCATTTCGGCGAAGGCCGCGCCATCGTTCACGGCTGCCTTCCAGGCGTCGGCCACTTCGAGGAAGAACTCCGGCAGCTCATCAGCCGTGGTGGCGTAGTGCTTCTTGCCCGCGAGTTCAATCACGGTGGAAGAAGTTGCCGGCGCCATGGGATTAGGGAACTCGTTGGTATCCAGGCCCAGCAGGTCCACGTAGTGGTAGAAAGCCTTGCCGGACACCGGGAAGCGCATGCCGCCAAGGTCGGCCACAACACCGGGAGCAGACGGGAAGCTGGCAGTCCGCAGACGTCCACCGATCTGGTCGGCCTCGTAGATGACCGGCTTGAGGCCAAGCTTCATGAGTTCGTACGCGGTCACTAGGCCGGACAGTCCGGCGCCGATGATGGCCACTTCCGTTCCGTACAGCTCTTCGGGGACTGAGCCCAACCCGTCGGGGTGTGCCAGGTAATGGTCGTAGCTGAACGGGAAGTCCGGGTTCAACATGGTGATGGGGGCAGCGGCGGCCTCACCCGAAGTGACCTCGGCGAGAGGGAGTTCTGTGGCAATGGTCATGAGTTGTCTGCTTTCACAGGTTCCGGGCTCACGGCCCTGGTGGTTAGATCACGGTAGTCCTGCTCGCTGAGCGCGGCTACCTTGGAGTTTCGGCGTCCATAGCCGAAGTAGATGGCGATGCCCACGAGCATCCAGACCCCGAAGGTGATCCACGTGTCGGCGCCGAGGTTGAGCATCAGATACGCACACATCAGCGTGCCCAGGATCGGTGTGATCGGGTACAGCGGAACCCGGAAGCTCCGCTCAAGATCGGGGCGGTTGCGGCGCAGGTAGATGACGGCCACATTGACCAGGGCGAAGGCAAAGAGCGTGCCGATGCTGGTGGCGTCCGCCAGCGCACCAAGCGGCACCAGGCCTGCGGTGAGGGCGACGGCGGTACCTATGATCAGCGTGCCGGCCACCGGGGTGCCGGTTCGGCGGGAAACGCGGCCAAAGATTTTGGGCACCATTCCGTCGCGGGACATGGAGAGCATGATGCGCGTTTGGCCGTAAAGCACCGTAAGTACGATGCTTGCGATCGCCAGCACAGCGCCGACAGAGAAGACCAAGGCGATCCAGGGCTGGCCGGTGATCTCGTGAAGGATCTGTACCAAGGCAGCTTCGGTACCGTCGAACCAGTTCCAGGGGCGGGCGCCGATGGCTGCTACAGCAACCAGGACGTAGATGCTGGTGACGATCACCATGGAAAGCATGATGGCCCGGGGCAGGTCACGCTTAGGGTTCCGGGCTTCCTCACCAGCTGTGGAGGCGGCGTCAAACCCGATGTAGGAGAAGAAGACGCTGGACGCTGCGGCGGAAACACCGGCAGCACCCATGGGCAGCAGCGGCTCGAAGTTGCCTGCGTTGAAAGCGGTGAAGGCGACGGCGCAGAAGAAGATCAGGATGCCCACCTTGATGATGACAACGGCGGTGTTGATCCATGCGCTCTCGCGGGCGCCCCGGACCAGCAGAACCATGGCCAGGACTACGATCACCATGGCCGGTACGTTCACCAAGCCCCCGTCTCCTGGCGGCTGGCTCATGGCATCGGGCAGGACCTGGCCGAACGCGGCAAGGGTCTCGTTCACGTATTGCCCGGCGCCAACAGCAACGGCCGCCACAGAAACGGCGTATTCCAGCACAAGGCACCAACCGCAGATCCAGGCCATGCCTTCGCCCATGGTGGCGTAGGAGTAGGAGTAGGACGAGCCTGCCACCGGAACCAGCCCGGCCATTTCGGCATAAGACACGGCGGAGAGCAGCGCAGCCACACCGGCGATCACGAAGGAAATCCAGATGGCAGGTCCTGCCAGCGGCACGGACTCGCCAAGGATCACCAGAATGCCGGTGCCCAGCGTGGCACCAACGCTGATCATGGTCAGCTGGAGAACTCCGAAGCTGCGGACCAGCGGTGTTCCGCCCTCGCCGCTTCCAGCCTCGCTGACCATCTGTCCGATCGGCTTGCGGCGCAGGAGCTGCGCACCCAGGCTCGGCCTGGCAGTGCTTGCCGCTGCCAGGTTTTTAGTGTTCACAGGCACAGTCACCCTTGACGTCCCTTCAAAGTAGTTTCGATTTCCCCTCCACAAGACTGGCATGTGAGCCACCTCTCACCGTGGTGCAAAATGACCTATAGTGTTCAACCATGAGACGTAATGCACACTATCAAGAGGCGGCTCCGGCGGCTTTGTCCGGACAGGTCAACGTTGACCTGACCGCCATTTCAGAGAATGTCAGAGCCCTGAAAAAGCGCAGCAAAGCGCCGTATTTCATGGCCGTGGTCAAGGGCAACGCCTACGGCCACGGACTAGTTGAAGTAGCACGAACAGCAATAGACGCAGGCGCGGACTGGCTCGGGACAGCCCAGCTCAGCGAGGCCATAACGCTGAGGCAGGCAGGCATCACAGTGCCTATACTCTCCTGGCTGTATCTGGCATCCCAGACAAGCGCCACCATCCTTGAAGCACTGGAAAACGACATCGATGTCTCCCTCGGAAGCGTCAGCCAACTGGAGGCGCTCGCAGGTATCGCCCAACGCCTGGGCCGCCCCGCCGTCGTTCATCTGGAACTGGACAGCGGCCTGAGCCGCGGCGGTGCACGCAAGGAGGATTGGCCTGAACTCGTGGCGCAGGCCCGGCAGGCTGAGCTCGACGGCAACCTTTCCGTACGCGGCCTGTGGACGCACTTGGCCTGGGCCGATGTTCCTGCGCACCCGGGAAATGCCACGGCGGTAGCCGAGTTTGAGGACGCCGTCCGCCAGGCACACGAAGCCGGCCTTAGCCCCGAACTCCGGCACGTCTCCAGCTCCGCGAACATCCTGGACCGCCCCGAATTCCATTTCGACATGGTCCGCGCCGGGCTGGCCATCTACGGACTCGCTCCGGCCGACCACCTGAACCCGGCCGATTTCGGCTTGCGTCCGGCACTGAGCGTGACGGCGCCCCTGGTGATGGTCAAGAAGGTCCCCGCCGGAACCGGCGTTAGCTACGAGCACCAAGCGATCACCTACGAACCGCGGTACCTCGGGCTCATTCCGCTCGGTTACGCGGACGGCATCCCCAAGGGCATCAGCGGCCGTTCGGTGGTGAACATTGCGGGCCGACGGGTGCCGGTCATCGGCAAAGTGTGCATGGACCAGTTCATGGTGGATCTTGGCCCGGACGCTTTGGGAATCGGCGTGGGTGACACCGCGGTGTTGTTTGGCGATCCGGCAGACGGGGCGGCGAGCGCCGACGATTGGGGTGCCGCGATCGGCAGCCACGGCGACGAGATCATCAACAGGATCGCGCCCCGGCTCCCCCGCGCTTACGCAACTACCGCTTACCAGTGCCCCGACTACCAGGAGCCGGCCACCGCCGGGCAGGGCGATGTCGCCTGAGCCCGCCACCGCCCGCCTCAGTTTCGTCACGCTCGAACAGTTTCTGGAGCAGCTGCCGCCGGAGTTGACAATGCTTCACGACGGCGGCAGCGGCGCCTCGCTGTTGCGGTGGGTGGAACCGAGTGAGCTCGAAGACCCCACACCGTACCTGCCGGAGGGTGAGTTCCTCCTTACCGCCGGGTTGCCTTTCCTTGGGGAGGGCGGCTCGGCGGCCAAGGTGGATGCCTATGTCCAGCGGCTGGTGGAAGCCAAGGTTGCGGCGCTGGGGTTCGGTGTCAGGCCGTATTTCGACGCCGTCCCGGACGTCTTGCTCGACGCCTGCCGGAAGCACAACCTCACCCTGTTCGAAGTACCGGAGTCCGTGCCGTTCGCGGCTATCGGCCTCGAATTCTCACAACTCTTGGAGACCGACAACGCCAGGGTTTTCCGGCAGCTGGCAGAGACCAACCGGCAACTCATGCGGGCGGTCCTCTCCCCCAGGCCGGAACACGAACTGCTGGCCGCCTTGGTGCAGAGGGTGCCCGTGTGGGCTGTTCTGGTGGGCGCTGACGGGCGGGTCCGGGCGCGCGGGCATAATGCCGGCGGCAGCAACGGCGTCGAACATTCATTGCTCTCCCCCATGTTGGAGCGGTTGCTGTCCGGCAGCGGTCCGCGGGTGGAGATGGACGGTTTTGAGCAGCCAGGTTCGGCACTGGTGTTCGGGCATCCGCTGCGCAGCACCAAGGACGCCAACCTGGGCGCACTGATTCTCGGCTCGGATGGGCCGCTGACGCCCGCCCAGAACAACGTGGTGCAGTCGGCCGTTGGGCTGTTGGAGCTGCTGTTTCGGCAAAGGACCAGTGGCTCGCTGGCCCCAAGTCAACTGGCTACCGCGGTCCTGCTGCATCCTGACTCGCTGGCCTCCGGCTCAACCAAGCACGTCAACGGTCTCAAGGACTTACTGGCTCAGAGCATATCCTCCACCAGGTCCGGGCAACTGAGGGTGGTCCTGGGCATCAGGGTGGACGGCGCCGCGGACGACGGGCCTGTTCGTGAGCTGCTGCAATGGCGCAGGCTTTTCGACACCAAACTGGTGGAGATCACCGACTACGGCTTCGCTGCGATCACGCGCTTCAAGGTGGACGATTCGCTGGTATCCGATGTGGAGAAACTCGGCTGGCGGCTGGTGATTGGCGAAGCGACCGAACTTCTCGGGCTCCAGGCAGCCTACAAACGTGCGGACTCCCTGCGCAGCCGTGTGGTGACAACCGGCAAGAGCGCACGTGTTGACGAGGTGACTTGGTCCGTCGCCGGACTTTTGGGGCGCGAAGCCGGGACCCTCCTGGCCGAACGACTATTGGCGCCCATACTCGCATTGGAAGCGGATCGGCGGGACCCACTGTTGACGGTGCTGCGGGGTTGGCTCAGTGAAAACGGCAGTTGGGACGGTTCTGCCAAGCTGCTGGGATTGCACAGGAACAGTGTGCGGCGGCAGATCGGCGTGCTGGGGGAACTTCTGGACATGGACCTCAATCAGGCGCAAGTGCGGGCCGAGCTCTGGTTCGCCCTGCAGTATGTGGACGAGTTGGTGGCGGCGCTTCCTGTTGATGCCGGCAGCACCAACTAGTGCTCCCACTCCTTATACAGTTCCGGCCGGCGTTCGCGCAGGTACGGGACCTCATCGCGAGCTGCCTTGACTGAATCTGTACCCACCTCGGCGAACAGCAGGGCGGCCGACTCCCCCGCCGCCGCCAGCAAGGAACCGTCCGGACCTGCCACCACACTGCCGCCCAGGAAGTTGTACACGTCCTCATGGCCGGAGTGGTTGGCGTAGGCCACGTTCAGCTGGCTTTCCAGCGCACGGGCGCGGATGAGCACTTGCGGAACGTTGTCGAATCCGGCAGAAAGGGCTGTTGGCACCAGGAGGAGTTCGGCGCCGCGGGTGGCCGCCGCGCGGACTGCCTCAGGGAACTCGACGTCGTAGCAGATCAGCATGGAGGTGCGGATCCCGTTGAAATCCACGACGGCGGGAGGTTCTTGGGCGGCCACGAACGCCTTGTGCTCCTCCGGGCCAAAGAGGTGAACCTTTGCGTAGTTGAGGACTTCGTTGCCTGTGGCGTCCAGCAAAGTAGCCGTGATGTTCCAAGCGCCTTCAGCGCGAGGGGGCTGTGCGCCGTCGTCGTGACCTGGTGCATCCTGAGCCGGGGCCGGAAGGCTGTAGACCAAGCCAATGTTGTGCCTGCGGGCGATGCCGGCCAAACGTTCACGTATGCCCGGAAGCGTGGCAGGGTCCAACTCGGCGTGCAGACGCAGAGGGGCATATCCCACGGGGAACAACTCTGGAGTCAAGAGCAACCCGGCCCCCGCGTGGGCGGCGCGCTGCGCGGCGTCGTCGATTGTGCGCAGGTTCGCCTCAACGTCCATGACGGAAGCGTTCGCCTGCAGGACTGAGAGCAGCATCATTACCACCTTGGTTTCGCCTGTTCCCGGCTACCTCACACAGGCCCGGGGTTTCTTCTTCAAGCGTAGGCCGCGCCCGGGTATCAAGGGCCGGGCGTTTGGACCCGCCGGTAGCAAAATCGGGACACATTGCCCCCAACCTCCCGTTGTGAGGCCCGCTCTGCGCCCAAAAGCGTGGTATTACCCTGCATAGCGGGCCTCACAACGGGTACATGTCAAGTGTTCTTGCGTTGGAGTATGTCGGCAATGATTGACTCCTTGTGTTCACTTCTTGACTACAAGCTCGCTTGTGGGGCAATCTTCTTGTCATGTCCGCAACGCAGCGCTCAACGAAGAGCCATCCAAGAAAACCCGGCTCGCAGTCCGCACTGCGCCACCTCAATCAGCAACGCATCATCGAATGCCTGCTGAGCGGGCCCTCCACGCAAGCAGAGCTCTCGCGGCAGACCGGGCTATCCACGGCAACGGTTTCCAACATCGTCAAAATCATGCAGGACGCCGGTCTGGTATCAACGGAGCCCACCACAAGCTCCGGCCGCCGGGCAACCAATGTGCGGTTGAACAGCAACGGTGCCGTCGCCGTCGGAATCGACTTCGGACGCCGCCACCTGCGGGTAGTCCTGGCCTCGCTGGGCTATCACGTCATTGCCGAAGATTACATCGAATTACCCCTTGGTCACCAGGCAGAAGAGGGCATTGCTGCTGCAGTCCTGCTGCTGGAAAAACTGCTGCAGGAAAACGGGATCGACCGTACCGCGGTAGTGGGCGCGGGCGCAGGCATCCCGGGCCCCATCGATCGGCGATCCGGCACGGTGGCCCAGGGAGCAATCCTCCCAGAATGGGTGGGCATCGACATCCTCCATCGGCTGGAGGAAGCACTGAACTGCCCCGTGTTTGTTGACAACGACGCGAACCTGGGCGCCCTGTCGGAAGTGACGTGGGGCCCCCACAGCGGTGTCTCAAACCTCATGTTCCTCAAGATCGGCTCGGGCATCGGCGCGGGCCTGATTCTCAATGGATTCCCCTATTACGGCAACGTGGGAATCACCGGGGAAATCGGCCACGCCACCATTCACGAACACGGCCTGGTGTGCCGCTGCGGCAACAGGGGTTGCCTGGAAACGATAGCGTCCACCACCACCATGATCGAGTTATTGGGGCGCGGCCAGGAGGCACTGCTGACGCCGCAGGACATTGTCCGTAATTGCCTCGCCGGCGACTCCGCAACCCAGCGCGTAGTGGACGACGCCGGACTGGCGGTGGGCCGCGCCTTGGGCAACGTCTCCAATCTGATCAACCCGGAAGTCATTGTGGTGGGCGGCCCGTTGGCGGGCCTGGGCGACCTCCTCCTGGACCCCATCCGGAGGGGCCTGGTGCGCCACGCGGTGCCCGTGGTGGGCGAGACGACGCACCTGGCCATGTCCTCCCTCGGGGCACGTGCAGAAGCGCTGGGAGCAGCTGCTTTGGTGTTCCAACACGCCGGCATTACCGGTAGGTAACGAAATCGTTAGCTGGATCATGCGTTCAAGTCTTGACGACAAGACGGGTGATCCAGTTTACTTTTTCATCAGACAGCCTCGCCATTGCGGGGCCGACAACGAAGTCATGCATTGGAGGCGTAAGGGCTGATGACATCCCTCGACACGCAAGGTGATCCCATCCTCTTGGAGATGCGCTCGATCACGAAGGAATTCCCAGGCGTGAAGGCCTTGTCGAATGTGAGCCTGCGCGTGATGGCCGGCGAAATCCACGCCATCTGCGGTGAGAACGGCGCCGGCAAATCCACGCTCATGAAGGTCCTGTCCGGCGTCTACCCCTACGGCAGCTACACAGGCGACATCGTGTACCAGGCCCAGACGCAGCAGTTCAAGGACATCCGCGCAAGCGAAGCCGCGGGCATCGTGATCATCCACCAGGAACTGGCGTTGATCCCGGAATTGTCCATCATGGAGAACATCTTCCTGGGCAACGAACCCACCAAATGGGGCGTCATTGACTGGGCGGAAGCCCGCAAGCGCTCCCTCGAACTCCTGGCCCGCGTTGGCCTCCGTGAGGATCCCGATACCCCCATCAAGGAAATCGGCGTCGGCAAGCAGCAGCTGGTGGAGATCGCCAAGGCACTGAACAAATCCGTGAAGCTCCTGATCCTGGACGAGCCCACGGCGGCACTGAACGAATCCGACTCCCAGCACCTGCTGGACCTGATCCTTGGCCTGAAGGGCAAGGGCATCACCTCGATCATCATTTCCCACAAGCTCAACGAGATTGAACAGATCGCGGACGAGATCACCATCATCCGCGACGGCAAGTCGATCGAAACCCTGAACGTCAAGCGGGATGGTGTGGACGAGGACCGCATCATCAAGGGGATGGTGGGCCGGACGCTCGAGTCCCGCTTCCCGGATCACGAGCCGAAAATCGGTGAAGTCTTCTTCGAGGTCAAGGACTGGACCGTGGGTCACCCCCAGATTCAGGACCGCCTGATCTGCAAAGGCTCCAACTTCTACGTCCGCCGCGGCGAAATCGTTGGCTTCGCAGGTCTCATGGGCGCCGGACGCACGGAACTTGCCCGTTCCCTGTTCGGCCACTCCTACGGACGCTTCATCAAGGGGCAGGTGTACAAGGACGGCAAGGCAGTCAACCTCCGCAGCGTCCGTTCAGCGATCGACGCCGGACTCGGTTACGTCACTGAGGACCGCAAGTCCTTGGGCCTGAACCTGCTGGATGACATCAAGACCACCACAGTGTCGGCAGCGCTGGACAAGATCAGCAACTACTCCGTGGTGGACACCCGCAAGGAATTCTCCGTTGCAGAGGAATACCGGAAATCCCTGCGGACAAAGACTCCCTCGGTTGAGGAAGGCGTTGCCAAGCTCTCCGGCGGTAATCAGCAGAAGGTGGTGCTGGCCAAGTGGATGTTCACTGATCCGGACCTCCTGATCCTGGATGAGCCCACCCGCGGTATCGATGTTGGTGCCAAGTACGAGATCTACGGCATCATCCAGAGGCTTGCCAACCAGGGCAAGGGAGTGATTGTCATTTCCTCGGAGCTTCCTGAGCTCCTGGGCCTGTCCGATCGGATCTACACCATTTTTGAAGGCGCCATCACCGGTGTCCTGGAAAAGAACGAAGCAACCCAGGAAAGCCTCATGAAGCTCATGACTTCCGCCCGCAAGACAGCCTGACCGTTGGCCCAGCCTTACCCCTTCCTGACACAAGGACCAAAACAATGAACGCGCTCAAGAAGCTATTTGGTGGCAATACCCGCCAGTTCGGCATGATCTTCGCCCTGGTGGCACTTATCGTCTTCTTCCAGATCTTCACCGGGGGCCGCACGTTGACCCCGGGCAACGTGATCAACCTGTTCAACGGCAACTCCTACATCCTGATCCTGGCTATTGGCATGGTGCTGGTCATCATCGCCGGCCACATCGACCTCTCGGTGGGTTCCGTGGCCGCATTCGTGGGCGTATCGGTTGCCCTCGCCATGCGTGACTGGGGCCTGCCTTGGTGGGCAGGGGTGCTCTTCGGCCTGCTTCTGGGCGCGGTGATCGGCGCCTGGCAGGGACTTTGGACAGCGTATGTGGGCATCCCGGCCTTCATCGTGACCTTGGCCGGCATGCTCCTGTTCCGTGGCTTCAACCAGTTCGTGGGCAAATCCAACACCATCCCGGTGTCTAAGGAATTCCAGTTCATTGGTTCGGGTTACCTGCCCGAGATCGGCCCGAACACCGGATTCAACAACCTCACACTGCTCATTGGCATTGTGGCGGCAGCCTTCGTTGTGATCATGTCCCTGCGTGCCCGTGCAGCAGCAAAGGCCCTTGGCGCCGACGTTCCCGAGCTCTGGGTGGAGGTCACCAAGCTGGTCCTGATCTGCGGTGCCATCCTCTACGCAACGTACCTGTTCGCCACCGGCCGCCCCGGAACGTCCTTCCCCATCCCCGGCCTGATCCTGGCCGTTCTTGTGCTCATCTACGGATTCATCGCTGACAAGACCGTCCTTGGCCGTCACGTCTACGCCGTGGGTGGTAACCGCCACGCAGCCGAGCTGTCCGGCGTTCAGTCCAAGAAGGTCAACTTCATGGTGATGATGAACATGTCCATCCTGGCTGGCCTGGCAGGCATGATCTTCGTTGCCCGCTCCACTGCTTCCGGCCCGTTCGACGGCGTCGGTTGGGAACTGGATGCCATTGCAGCCGTCTTCATCGGTGGCGCCGCCGTTACCGGTGGTGTTGGCACCGTGATCGGCTCGATTGTAGGTGGCCTGGTCATGGCTGTCCTCAACAACGGCCTCCAGCTCCTGGGTGTTGGCGCCGACCTCACCCAGATCATCAAGGGCCTGGTGCTCCTGGCCGCAGTCGCCTTCGATGTCTACAACAAGTCCCAGGGCAAGCGGTCCATCACGGGCATGCTGATCAAGGGATTCCAGCGAAACAACAACGAGATCAAGCCGGACGAAACCACGTCCACCAAAGAGGTCATCTCCAAGGAAGCGTAAACCGCTTCCCCACGACTCGCTCCACCCCACCCACACAGAAAGTGAACCAAGATATGCGAATGTTTGGTAAAGCAGGAAAGGCAGCAGCAGTCGCTGCCATCGCGGCACTGGCGCTGACAGCCTGCGGCCGCACTGACAGCGGCTCAAGCACCAGCACGGCAGGCGGGGAAGCGTTCCCCAAGGACTCGCTGATCGGCGTCGCACTTCCGCAGAAGACCAGTGAAAACTGGGTCCTCGCGGAGAAGCTGTTCAATGATGGCCTCACCGGCGCCGGCTTCAAGGCCGACGTCCAGTTCGCCAACGGCGGCGTATCCGAGCAGCAGAACCAGATCAGCGCCATGGTCACCAAGGGTGCAAAGGTCATCATTGTGGGAGCCATCGACGGCGCCCAGCTGGGTACGCAGCTTCAGCAGGCCAAGGACTCCGGCGCTACAGTGATCGCTTACGACCGCCTGCTTCTCAACACCGAGAACGTGGACTACTACGTGGCGTATGACAACTTCAAGGTTGGTGTCCTTCAGGGCGAGGCCCTGTTGAACGGCATGAAGGCCAAGAAGGCGTCCGGTCCGTACAACATTGAGCTCTTCGCCGGCTCTCCCGATGACGCCAACGCGAAGGTCTTCTTTGACGGCGCCATGAGCGTCCTGAAGCCGAAGATCGACGACGGAACCCTCAAGGTCCTGTCCGGCCAGACCACGTTCGAGCAGGCTGTGACCCAGGGCTGGAAGGCTGAGAACGCCCAGCGTCGTGCTGACACGCTGCTCACCGGCAGCTACGGCAGCGCGTCCTTGGACGGCGTTCTCTCCCCGAACGACACTTTGGCCCGCGCAGTGCTGACGTCCGTCAAGGCCGCCGGCAAGCCGCTCCCCATCGTGACCGGCCAGGACTCCGAAGTTGAGTCTGTGAAGTCGATCATCGCCGGCGAGCAGTACTCCACCATCAACAAGGACACCCGCAAGCTCGTTGAGCACGCCATCACCATGGTGAAGGACCTCCAGGCCGGCAAGGAACTGGAGATCAACGACAAGGAATCCTACAACAACGGCGTCAAGACCGTCCCGGCTTACCTTCTCCCGCCGCAGATCGTGACTCTGGAGAACGTCAAGACGGCTTACGTTGACGATCCGGTACTTGGCCCGCTCACCAAGTAACTGATTATCAAGTAACACCTCAAGCCCCGGTCCGCCATTGGCGGGCCGGGGCTTTCGCTTGCCCTCCACCTTTCACAGCCCACGCATAGCTTCGGCAGGCTTGCCGCACAGCAGCACTTACGAGTCTTGGATCTGCAGCCCACGTCCAGTGGGCCCACCAAGTGTGCAGGTCAAGAGGAGAAATGTGAGCGTCCTTGCCCGAAGCGTAGGCAATGCCTTCCGCAACAAGATCAGAACGGCGGCGGTTGTTGCCGTCCTGGCCGTAGCCATCGGCCTGGCGTTGGCCATGCTCGTGGCCAACCAGGCCGTGGGTGCCAAGGTTCAGGAGCTCAATGCCTCCGTGGGCACCACCCTGACGGTGAATCCAGCTGGTGGCCAAGGCTTTGAAGGCGGCGGTGAACCACTTACGACGGCGGAGGCTGAGACTGCGGCTTCGGTCGCCAATGTGACCTCTGTAATTGGCACTAAGGCCTTGCGCCTCCAGACGGCAACGGCGGGGACCACCGGGACCACGGATTCAACGGCCGGCACCACGCAGCAGGGACCGGGCGGTGGCTTCGGTCCCGGCGGGCAGCAGGCGACGGTCAGTACCAACCTGACGGCCGCCGTCGACGCCGGTACGCTCGGCAACCGCAACAACGCCAGCGGTTCAACCGGAACCACCACCCAGCCTGCACGCACGCTCCCGATCACGGCGACGGGCATCGGCGCCGAGGTGGACACCACCGGCAAGGCCCTGGACATCACCAGTGGCACCGGCCTGGGAGACTACACGGCGTCGGAGGCGAAGGCCTTGGTAGGCACGTCCCTAGCTGAGAAGAACAGCCTGATGGTGGGCTCCACATTCACCATCCAGGACAAGACGTTCACCGTGGCGGGCATTTTCGACGCCGGAACCACTTTCGGCAACAACGCCGTCTACGTGACCCTCCCGGAAGCCCAAACACTGGCCGAGACCCCGGATGAACTCTCAACCATGATCGTCACGGTCAACAGCATGGAAAACGTGGACAGCACCAAAACTGCCGTCCAGGACGCCCTCGGCACGGACAAAGCAGACGTCACCCAAGGTCAGCGCAACCTCGAAACCGCCGTCAGCTCACTGGACAGCGTCAAAAACATCTCGCTGATCGCGTTCATCGCGGCACTGGCCACTGCCGGGATCATCATCCTGCTCATCATGGTCATGCTGGTCCGCGAGCGCCGCCGCGAAATCGGCGTCCTGAAAGCCATCGGTGCCCGGGACCGTACCATCGGGTTGCAGTTCGTCCTTGAGTCGTTGGTCCTGGTTGCCCTCGGCAGCGTTGTGGGTGCCGTGATTGCTTCACTGGCCAGCGGCGGTATAGCTTCGGCCCTCATCAGTTCGAACAGCACCACGACGGCGGCGCCCACCACCCAGCGTGGCGGCGGGCTCGCAGGCGCCATGCCCAACGGCGCAGTCCCCGGCGGGATGCCCAGTGGCGGGATGGGCGGTGGCCAGGGCGGGCCGTTCGGTGGAGCTTCCCAGTTGCTGACCTCCGTGACAGCGAGCGTCTCCCCCGGGGTCCTCGCAGCAGGTATCGCAGCCGTGTTCGCAGTAGCCATCATCGGCGCGTTGGTCCCGGCGTTGCTGACCGCCCGCATCCGTCCCATCGAAGTACTCCGAGGAGAATAGCCGTGATTGTAGTCAAGGACCTGGTCCGTCAGTTCAAGTCCGGTGACCGGACCATCAAACCCGTCAACGGCGTGAATTTTGAGCTTGAAAAGGGCTCGCTGGCATCCATTGTGGGCAAGAGCGGCAGCGGCAAAAGCACACTGTTGTCCCTCCTGGGTGCGCTGGACAAACCCACCTCAGGGGACGTCGTCGTGGATGGCGTCAGCCTGGCCGGTCTGCCGGACGGCAAGCTGACCGAGTATCGCCGCCGGGACATCGGATTTGTTTTCCAGCAGTTCAACCTGATCCCCAACCTCAGCGCAGTGGACAACGTGATGCTGCCCATGGAGTTCGCCGGTGTCCGCAAAGCGGCCAGGCTGCAGCGGGCCAAAGAGCTGTTGGTGCAGGTGCAGTTGGACCCGGAGAAGCACTCACGCCGCACCAACCGATTGTCCGGCGGGGAGCAGCAGCGTGTGGCGATTGCCCGGGCTTTGGCCAACGAGCCCAAGCTGATCCTCGCCGATGAGCCCACCGGAAACCTGGATGAGCAAACCGGTGAGCACATCATTGAACTGTTGAGCTCCCTGAGCCGCGATCACAACACCACCATCCTGGTAGTCACGCACGACCGCAGCCTGGCCCGGAAAACCGAGCGTTGCTTCCGGCTTCAGCAGGGCAGGCTTACCGAGGAGGTCAGAACCGGATCGCGTCGATGACCTTGACGCGCACCGCCACGAGCGCAGGAATGGCTCCGGCGAGTGCGCCCACAAGGACTGCTGCGCCGAACCCCATCAGGGCGGCCTCGATGGGGACGGCCGGGCTGTGTCGGACCCCGGCCTGCCCTCTTCTGCGCACCCGTTCCCGCCCGGCGCACCCCACGTTCCCCAGGGCGCACCCTTTTACGCCAGGCGCACCAGAGGTTACGGCAGCGAACGGCGCGAAAGGGTGCGCACCACGTCCCTGTAACCGCTAAGACCTGCCCGAAATGAGAGGATGAACGGCATGACACTTCCTATCGCCGTGCCGTGGCTCTTCACCCAGACCAACCAGGATCCCCGGGCCGCAACCGGTCGGCCGCTGCGGTGGGGAGTGGTGTCCACCGGCAACATTGCCAACAGTGTGTCTCAAGACTTGGCACTGCTTGAAGATGCGGAATTGTATGCAGTGAGCTCCCGCACCCAGGCGGCCGCAGATACGTTCGCCCGCGCGCTTGGCTTCACCAAAGGTTACGGGGACGACGGCGACGTACCCGGCTACCAGCGTCTGTTCGAGGATCCCGCCGTGGACGTGGTCTACGTAGCGACGCCGCATGCCCAACATTTTCAGATTGCCTCGGCCGCTTTGCGGGCAGGGAAGCACGTATTGTGCGAGAAAGCCCTCACCATCAACGCCCGCGAAGCCACCGAGCTGGTTAAGCTCGCCCGGGAGCAGAACGTGTTCTTCATGGAAGCCGTCTGGAGCCGTTTCCTGCCGAGCATGCAGCGTGCTTTTTCCATAGCTGCCTCCGGCGAACTCGGGCAAATCCAGTGGGTCAGCGCCGATCTCGGTTTCCCTGCACCCTACGATCCCGCCGCACGGATTTGGGCTCTGAACGACGGCGGCGGAGCGCTCCTGGACATCACCGTCTACCCGCTGCTGTGGGCGCTGGGTACACTGGGCTTCCCGCAGTCGGTCACCGCAATCGGCACGCTCAACGACGACGGCGTGGACAGCCAGAACGCCCTGACCCTCGGCTATGACACGGGTGCGCAGGCGCAGCTGACGTCCTCGCTGATGGCGCACGGACCCCGGACAGCCACGGTAGCCGGCGGCCTCGGTTTCCTGCAGGCTGTGGGTTCCGTGAACAACCCGCGCGAGCTGCTGATCCGGATTGGTTGGGACGAGCCGCGGCGCGAACAGTTTGACGTTGTAGGTATTGGCTACACGTACGAACTCCGTGAAGTGACCCGGTGCATCCACCAAGGCCTGACAGAAAGCCCGGTGATGCCGCTGGAGGACTCCATCAACGTCATGCGTCTCTTTGACGGCGTGCGGTCACAGCTTGGAATCCGGTACCCCAACGACGCGCGGTGAACTGACCTACGGGTGAATTGAGCACTCGCGGCTGCGTTGCGAGGCCCACTATGCGCCGTAAAACCCAGGGATACCCCGCAGAGGAGGCCTCGCAACGAAAGGCCAGTGCCGCCGTCGTGATTTAACCCAGGTGCGTTAACGGCCTTGGCGAGCTGGTTGCCGTGCCAGCTTACGGTCAAGCGACAGCGCACCCGGCCCGAGGAAAACGAACGCTGTGGAAATAGCGACGTATACGATCAGGAGCTCGGCCGTGACACCGGACTTGTCTGTGAGCAGGGGTTTGCCCGCCTCGGTCACGAACCAGATCCCCGCGAACATAATCGCCGCCAGAAAACCAGCCACGCGGGTCAGGGCACCGAGAACCAGGAGCAGCCCCAGGCCCAGTTCACCGGCGATCACCAGCCACGCCACAACCTCGGGCTTCTGCACACCCATGGCAGCCACGGACGCGGCAAAGGCGGCGTGCCCGGCCAGGAACTTCTGGAAGCCATGGACCATGAGGAGCGCACCGAACACCACCCGCAGGATGGTGACGCCGCGGGAGGAAGACTTGGGAGACGGGTGAAGGAATTTCACGGATTCCAATCTGTCATGCCTTCGTCCCCACCGCCAACCCGTACCCGCCACCAACCCAACTGGGTCGCAGCTGAGCGCGTTTTGACGGCTCAAAACGCGCTCTGCTGCGACCTAGTTGGGTGAGTGGGGGCAGAATGGGAGGTGCCCCTCTTTCGGGGGGCACGTTTTTCAAGAGGGCCATTGTGGATGGAGCAGGCATGCAGGTTGACGTTGTAGTTGTTGGCGGAGGAGCCATGGGATCGGCGGCCGCTTGGCAACTGGCCCGGGCGGGTCGCTCAGTGGTCTTGTTGGAGCAGTTCGAGGCCGGCCACCACATCGGCGCTTCGCACGGCGCCACCCGCAACTTCAACACCGCCTACGCCGAGGCTGACTACCTGGACCTCCTCGCCGAGTCCAAGATCCTGTGGGACGAGCTGGCGGCAGAGCACGGCGCACCGCTTCTGGACATGGTGGGCCTCGTGAACCACGGAAACGTCCCCCGCCTTCAGGAGGTCCGGGAAGCCCACGAGGCACGGGGCATCGAGAGCTACTTCATCTCCCCCGACGAAGCTGCCAACCGGTGGCTGGGCATGAACTTCGCCACCGACGTCCTCTTTGTTCCAGGCTCCGGCCGGATCCGTTCGGCCGACGCCCTGGTGGCGCTACGGAAATCAGCGGAAGCACACGGTGCCGTCTTTAAATACTCGACGCCGGTCCATGACATCCGGATCGACGGCGGCGAATCCGTGGTGGTAGTGACCGAGGAGACCGAATACACCGCCAGCCGCGTGGTGGTCACGGCAGGTGCATGGACCAACAAGCTGGTCAGCAAGCACGTGAAACTGCCCGCCTTGGTGGTGACGCAGGAGCAACCGGCCCACTTCACTCCCAGGGACAACACGCTGGTGTGGCCGAGCTTCAACCACAGCCCGGACCCGGATCCGAACAACGAAGCCTACGAGTACTGGTATAGCCCCGTCTACGGCATGCTCACTCCCGGCGAAGGCGTCAAGGCCGGCTGGCACGGCGTCGGCCCGGTCATGGATCCGGACGAGCGCACGTTCGAGCCCATCCCCCACCAGATGGAAGCGTTGGTGCGGTACGCCGAAGAGTGGCTTCCCGGCGTCGACCCGTCCACAGCGGTTCCCATCAGCTGCACTTACACCACCACGCCCAACGAGGACTTTGTGTTGGACCGTTTCGGTCCGCTGGTTGTGGGTGCCGGCTTCTCGGGTCACGGTTTCAAGTTCACGCCCGCTATAGGCCGGGTGCTGAAGGACATCGTCGACGGCGGCTTGGCACCTGAGCGGTTCCGCGCGGACCGCTAGGAGTTTTTGTACAGATAATGCCCCCAAGACCGCGTCTTGGGGGCATTAGCTGTACAAAAACTCGGAGCTCGGGCGCCCGTGAAAGGCACCCGAGCTCGAGGGACTACTTCAGGGTCGCGAGGACCTTGTTGAACGTAGCTGACGGGCGCATGATCTCTGCGGCCTTGGCGGCGTCCGGACGGTAGTAGCCGCCGAGGTCGACGCCGGTACCCTGGACTGCGGCCAGCTCGCCGACGATTGCCTCTTCGTTGGAGGTCAGGGCGTCCGCGATTGCCGCGAAGTCCTTGGCCAACTCGGCGTCTTCGGTCTGCTTTGCCAGTTCCTGTGCCCAGTACGTGGCCAGGTAGAAGTGGCTTCCACGGTTGTCCAGGTCTCCCACGCTGCGCTTCGGGGACTTGTTCTCCAGCAGGAAAGTTCCCGTGGCGCGGTCCAGCGTGTCGGCCAGGACCTGTGCGCGGGCGTTGCCGGTGGTGGTGGCAAGGTGCTCGAAGCTGACGGCAAGGGCAAGGAATTCGCCCAGGCTGTCCCAGCGGAGGTGGTTTTCCTTGACCAGCTGCTGGACGTGCTTGGGAGCGGAGCCACCGGCGCCGGTCTCGAACAGGCCGCCACCGTTGATCAGCGGAACGATGGAGAGCATCTTGGCGCTGGTGCCGAGCTCGAGGATCGGGAACAGGTCCGTGAGGTAGTCGCGGAGGACGTTACCGGTGACGGAGATGGTGTCTTCGCCCTTGCGGATGCGCTCCAGCGTGAAGGCCGTGGCCTCAACCGGGGAAAAGATTTTGATCTCCAGGCCCTCGGTGTCGTGGTCCTTGAGGTACTCGTTGACCTTGGCGATCAGGTTGGCGTCGTGGGCGCGGGTCTCGTCCAGCCAGAACACAGCCGGAGTTTGGGATGCGCGGGCACGGGCGACGGCCAGCTTGACCCAGTCGCGGACCGGGATGTCCTTGGTCTGGCAGGCGCGCCAGATGTCACCCGGGAAGACCTGGTGCTCGGTGAGGACGTTGCCCTTGCTGTCCACGAGCTGGACGGTGCCGGCTGCCTGGATCTCGAAGGTTTTGTCGTGGCTGCCGTATTCTTCGGCTGCCTGTGCCATGAGGCCAACGTTGGGAACGGTGCCCATGGTGGTGGGGTCGAACGCACCGTTGGCGCGGCAGTCGTCCAGGACAACCTGGTAAATGCCGGCGTAGGAGCTGTCCGGAATGACGGCCAGGGTGTCGGCTTCCTTGCCGTCCGGGCCCCACATGTGGCCGGAGGAACGGATCATGGCCGGCATGGAAGCGTCAACGATGATGTCCGAGGGAACGTGCAGGCTGGTGATGCCCTTGTCCGAGTCCACCATGGCCAGTGCGGGACCGTCTTCGAGGCCCTTGGTGATGGCTGCCTTGACGCCTTCGCGAACGTCCTCCGGCAGGTCTTCCAAGCCGCTGAGGATCGCAGCGAGGCCGTTGTTCGGGCTGATGCCTGCGGCTGCGAGCTGCTTGCCGTAGGTCTCGAACAGCTCGGAGAAGTAAGCCTTGACCACGTGGCCGAAGATGATGGGGTCAGAGACCTTCATCATGGTGGCCTTCAGGTGCGCGGAGAAGAGGACGCCCTCTTCCTTGGCGCGGGCAACCTGTGCCTTGAGGAACTCGTCCAGGGCGTCGGCGCGGAGCACGGTGGCGTCCACAACTTCGCCGGCCAGGACGGGGAAGTCCTTCTTGAGGACCTTGGTGGTGCCGTCTTCACGGACCAGCTGAATGGTCAGGGAATCGTCAGCCGTGAGGACAACGGACTTCTCGTTGGAGCGGAAGTCGTTCTCACCCATGGTGGCAACGTTGGTCTTGGACTCCGGGGTCCAGGCGCCCATGGAGTGGGGGTTCTGGCGGGCGTAGTTCTTCACCGACAGGGGTGCGCGGCGGTCAGAGTTGCCTTCACGCAGGACCGGGTTCACGGCGGAGCCCTTGATCTTGTCGTAACGCGAGCGGATGTCCGTCTCGGTGTCCGAGGAAGGGTTGTCCGGGTAGTCCGGGAGGGCGAAGCCCTGGGCCTGGAGCTCGGCGATGGCAGCCTTGAGCTGCGGCACGGAGGCGCTGATGTTGGGCAGCTTGATGATGTTGGCTTCCGGCTGCTTTGCCAGTTCACCAAGTTCAGCAAGGGCGTTGCCCGTGCGCTGTTCTTCTGTCAGGAAATCACCGAAGACGGCGATGATGCGGCCGGCCAGCGAGATGTCGCGGGTCTCCACCTCTACCCCTGCGGTGGAGGCGTACGCTTCCACGATCGGCAGGAATGAGTACGTTGCCAGCATCGGCGCTTCGTCTGTGTGGGTATAGATAATCTTGGCCATTGGCGGGGTTCTCCCTGAAAGTCTGCAGATTTCAACATCTCCTAACTTACCCGAGTAGACCGTTTTGACGGCTCTTCGTGTCCGGGATCACTCTCCGCATTACCGTCCGGGAAAGCGATTTACGTCCGACGGCGGCCTACCGCCGCCGCTGCCCCGCCGCCGTCGTGCGCCCCCTCCAGTAGCTCAACAAGAAGTGACAGCAAAATATCACAAAATGTGAAACATCTCTTTACAAACTTGTCATACGTTGGGTACCTTCAATCTCGTCAGTCGGCGGTCGCCATCACTGGCCGCCTCACTCCCTCGATAGGTAGGAACAACGTGACAAAAACCAAGACCCTGGCCACAAGCCTGCTGAGTCTGTCCGCTGCCGCAATCCTGGCGCTGGTTGGAACCACCAGCGCCAACGCGGCACCGGTCAACACCACAGACTCCGGCAGCGCTGCGGTCAGCAGCCATGTAGTGTCCGACGCCGGCGCTGCAGACTACTGGACCCCGGAACGCATGAAGAATGCCAAGTCCGGCGAAATCCTTGCCGCGAAAGCCCTCGAACGCGGCAAGCTCCTCAACCTCGGCAAAGCCCCGGTCACTGAAGCCCCGGGCGCCGTCAGCAGCATCGCAGGCCAGCAGGCCTCTGCTGATTCCAAGGTCATCGATCGCAAAGTCAACCAGAGCGAAACCCCGGTCAAGCACATCGGCAAGATCTTCTTCACCCTGGGCGGATCCAACTACGTCTGCTCAGGCAACTCCGTCACCGCGGCCAACAAGAGCACCGTCTCCACCGCCGGACACTGCCTCAACGAAGGCCCCGGCGCCTACGCCACCAACTTCGTCTTCGTCCCCGCCTACCTCAACGGCGCCGCACCTTACGGGAAGTGGACGGCAAAGGCGCTGTACGCCCCCACCCAGTGGGCCTCCAACGGAAACATGCAGTACGACACCGCATTCGCCGTCATGAACACCCTCAACGGTCAGCGCCTCGCCGACGTCGTCGGGTCCTCCGGCGTCCAGTTCAATGCTGCCCGCGGCCTGAGCTACAAGGCCTTCGGATACCCGGCCGGCTCGCCCTTCAACGGTGAATCGCTCAAGAGCTGCTCCGGCAAGGCCACCAACGATCCCTACAACCCGCAGTTCAACAGCCAGGGAATCCCCTGCAACATGACCGGTGGATCCTCGGGCGGCCCCTGGTTCATCGGCACCAGCTCCACCGGCTACCAGAACTCCGTCAACAGCTACGGATACGGCAGCAACTCCACCTCCATGTACGGCCCGTACTGGGGCACCGTGATCCAGTCCACCTACAACACGGCTTCGGCTTCGTAGCGGACCCTCTTATATAGGCACGTCCCTGTTAACTACGACGGCGGCCGTCCCCTTCCGGGGGCGGTCGCCGTT
>NZ_JAMOIT010000021.1:0-91695 GCF_023656375.1 Paenarthrobacter sp. TYUT067 | reverse complement strand
GGCGATTGTTGCGGCGGTGAAGGCTGCTGCGTATCGGCGGGATCCGCGGTCGGTGGTGGGTCGTGCCAGTCGTGCCGCTGCTGAGCGGATGGTGAGTTTGCGTCCGGCGCCGGACACCATGACGTACCTGACGGCGCTGTTGCCGGTGGCTCAGGGGGTGGCGGTTTATGCTGCGTTGACCCGGGTCGCTGATACCTCCCGTTCCACAGGTGGTGCTGGTACTGGTGGGGGTGTCGGGTCTGGTGGAGTAGCCCCGACCCGTGGCCAGATTATGGCCGATACCCTAGTTGAACGCGTCACCGGCACGCCGGGTGGGTTTTCTGGGATAAACCTGGATCTTGTCATGACCGACCGGACGCTCTTTCAAGGGGACAGTGAACCGGCCCGGCTCAAGGGGTACGGAATCGTCCCGGCAGAGTGGGGGAGGGAACTGCTCGACTTGGGGCCGGGTGGAAGCCCAAGTCCGCGGCCCGGTTCCGGGCGGGCAGTGGACGAACCACAGGCACGGGCAGGACAGGCAGCACAGGCACCGCAGGACACAGAGTTCGCTGTGTGGCTTCGCCGGCTTTACACAGCACCGTCCACGGGAGAACTCCTTGCCACCGATTCCAAAGCCCGGCTCTTCACCGGCAGGTTACGGCGGTTCGTTGAGACTCGCGACGATACCTGCCGGACGCCCTACTGTGATGCGCCCATCCGGCATATCGACCATGTGGTTCCGTGGCGTTCAGGAGGGAAAACGAACCTTAGCAACGCCGCGGGGTTGTGCGAGGCGTGCAATCACACCAAGGAACACCCCGGTTGGAGCACTACATCCCTGCCCGGCGAAAACTACAGCGTCCATACCTTGGAAATCCGCACCCCCACCGGTCACACCTATCAATCCAAAGCCCCACCCCTTCCAGGGCATCAGCCCTCCAGGACGTAAAACGCTTCGAGGGTGTGAACCCTCTATTCCTCCGTGAAATCCCCGGCATCCCTGCGGAAGGTGCCCAGGACGCGGATAAGGTGATCGACGTCGTCGGGCCCAAAGCCGGACTTGCCGAAAACCTCGGCGTTAAGCGCCGCCGTCGCTTTCTTCGCCAAGGTGCGGCCCTCTGCGGTGAGCTCGATCAGGGTGGTGCGGCCGTCTGTTGGGTGCGGGGAACGAGCCACCAAGGCGGCTTTTTCCAAGCGGTCCACGGCGTTGGTTACCGACGTGGGATGGACCTGCAGCAGCGCGCTGGCCTTGTTCATGGGAAGTGCGCCGCTGCGGGCGAAACTCAGCAGCGCCAGCAGTTCGTAGCGCGCGAACGTCAGCCCGAACGGTTTCAGAACTGTTTCGATGCGCGCGAGCAGAATCTGTTGCGTGCGCATGATCGCAGTGATGGCGGCCATGGGCGCGGCGACATCGCCCCAGCCATGCCGTTCCCAGTTGCGCTGGGCGTCGGCGATGGGGTCGCGGGGGAGTGGGGTGCCCATGGGCCTCCTTCGGTTACATGATCGGCCTAGTGTCCCGGGTGGCTAGTCTCTCAGGTTCGGAAACTCTTCCTCCGTGTATTCCACGCCCAATCCGGAGGGCAGTGGGCCGTCGCCGTGCCTTGCGACCTCGGTTCCGCGAAGTTCCACGCGCCTGATTTTGCCGGAAATCGTCTTGGGAAGTTCGCCAAATTCCAGCCGCCTGATGCGCTTGAACGGTGCTAAATGCTCACGGCAATACTTCAAAATGTCCTCCGCAACCTTGGGCCCGGGTTCATAGCCCGCGGCCAACACGACGAACGCCTTGGGCACGGACAGCTTCACGGCATCAGGCGAAGGAACGACGGCGGCTTCGGCCACTGCGGGGTGTTCGATCAGGACGCTTTCGAGTTCGAAGGGCGACAAACGGTAGTCGGAGGACTTGAAAACGTCGTCATCCCGCCCCACATAGGTGATGACGCCGTCGGCGTCCCGGCTGGCCATATCGCCCGTGTGATAGTAACCATCCCGGAATGCTTCGGCCGTCTTGGCTTCGTCCCCGAAATAGCTCTTCATGAGCCCCACGGGCCGGGGGTCCAAGCGCAAGCAGAGTTCGCCGTCGTCGGCTTCCTCCCCGGTGACCGGGTCCACCAGAACGACGTCGTATCCGGGGAGCGGCCGTCCCATGGAACCGATTTTGACCGGCTGCGTAGGCGTGTTGGCGATCTGGACCGTTGACTCGGTCTGACCGAATCCGTCGCGGATGGTGACGCCCCAGGCCTTTTCCACCTGGCCGATCACTTCCGCGTTGAGTGGCTCACCGGCAGAGACCACCTTAAGCGGAGGGTGAGTGAGCTGGGTGAGGTCGGCTTGGATGAGCATGCGCCAGACGGTGGGCGGGGCACAGAAGCTTGTGACGCCTTCTTTGCCCATCTGGTTCATGAGGGCGGCGGCGTCGAAGCGCTGGTAGTTGTAGATGAAGACGGTGGCCTCGGCGATCCACGGTGTGAAGACGTTGGACCAAGCATGCTTCGCCCAGCCGGGAGAGGCGACGTTCAGGTGGACGTCGCCAGGCTCCAGCCCAATCCAGTACATGGTGGACAGGTGACCCACCGGATAGGACGTGTGCGTGTGTTCCACCAGCTTGGCGCGCGAGGTGGTTCCGGAGGTGAAGTAGAGGAGTAATGTGTCATCAGCGAGGGTGGGGGCGTCGGGCGTAAATTCCGTACCGGCGTCGTATGAGTCTGCGTACTGTCTTGCCTCGGCGGTGGTTCTCTCGGATCCGACCTCGATCAGCGTGTAGCCGCCCTCGACGTCGGCGAACTTGCCGATGTTTGCGCTCCCGACCGCCACCCAGGTGGCACCGCCGCGCTCCACCCGGTCCTGAAGATCGCGGGCGCCCATGAGGGTGGTGGTGGGGATCATGACAATGCCCAGCTTGATGCCTGCCAGCATGAGTTCCCACAGCTCAACCTGGTTGCCGAGCATGATGATCATGTGGTCGCCGCGTTTGACGCCTTGGTCGCGCAGCCAGCTGGCGAGTTGGGAGGAGCGCTGCGAGAGGTCCTTGAACGTGCGGCGCGTGGAGCTGCCGTCCTGTTCCACGATCACCAGCGCGGGCTTGTTGCCTCTGGTCTCGTCTGCCGCGATCTGGTCGAACCAGTCGAGGGCGAAGTTAAATTCCTCAAAGCGTGGCCACTGGAACTCGGCGTGAGCCAGTTTGTAGTCTTCGCGCAGTTCCAGCAGCCTGTCCCGGGCCGCACGGAAGTCGTCTGTGACTGTCATAGTCCACCTTTCGCTTTCGGGTTCCCTGGCACCTTCGCCGAAGCATCCCGCCTAGTGATCCACATCACCTTGCAATATACTAGGACATCCAAGGGTTTGGAAGAGCCTATGCGGGACATGACGAAGGGGTCTAATGCTCGACGAAAAAGCTGCCGGCACCGTTACCAACGGTGCGGCATCAGAACGCATCCTGCCTCCTTACCCGGAGGCGGACTTGATGCATGTTATTGACCTGCTCCCCCCGGAGGAGCGTGCCCGGTACCTGGAGGTCAGGGAGTTCCTGCAGGCGCGGATCCGGGCTGCGAGCATCGACTACTGGAACCGGGAGGAATTTCCGTTCGGGCTGCTGGCGGACATGGCTAAGTTCGGGCTGGGCGGGCTTCAAACCGACGGTTCCTCAAAGCTCTTCAAGGGCCTCATGTACACCGAGGTGGCCCGCGCGGACGTGTCTCTTTCAGCGCTGGTGGGGATCCACAACGAGCTCATTGTCGGCATGATTGATGAGCTAGGTTCCCCCGAGCAGAAGCGCAAGTGGTTGCCCGGGCTTGAGGCTTTCACCCAGCTGGGCGCCTTCGCACTCACCGAACCGGACCACGGTTCGGACATCGCCGGAGGGCTCTCGACGACGGCGCGGCGCGACGGCGCCGAATGGGTCATCAGCGGTGCCAAGCGCTGGATAGGGGCAGGGACGATTGCCGACTTCGCCTTGGTTTGGGCTCGTGATGAATCCGACGGGCACATCAAGGGTTTCATCGTGGAGACCGACCGCCCCGGGTATGCGGCCACCAAGATTTCGAACAAGATCGGCCTGCGCATCATGCAGAATGCGGACATTGTCTTGGACGAGGTCCGCATTCCTTCGGAGAACCTCCTGCCCGGCGCCACTGAGTTCTCCCGCGCCAATGATCTCTTGCGCGATTCCCGTGCCTGGGTGGGATGGCAGGCCGCGGGGATCCAATTGGCAGCCTTTGACATAGCCCGTTCCTACGCGTTGGGGCGCAAACAATTTGGCAAGGAGCTGGCGCGCTTTCAGCTCATCCAGCAGCAGCTTGCCGACATTCTGGGCAATGCCAACGCTTCGCTGTCCATGATGGTGGAGCTCGCCCGTATCCAGCAGGCCGGGAAACTCGAAATGGTGCAGGCGGCCATGTGCAAGGCCACCACTACCCGGCTCGCCCGCGCGTCCGTTGCCATGGGCCGTTCTTTATTGGGCGGGAACGGCATCACCACGGACTACGAGATGGGCAAGCTCTTTGGTGACGCCGAGATCCTCTACACCTACGAGGGTAGCTACGAGATCAACTCCATGATCGTGGCACGGGCGGTCACGGGGAAGTCGGCGTTCGTTTAGGGATCCGCCGGCGGTGTTTTCTCGGCCACCGTGCAGATCCTATTCGTGTTACACTATGTAACATGAAAGCGCCTGATCGGGAGTCGGGGCCGCGTGCTTATCGGATGAACGCAAGGCAGGAAGCCGTTGCCGCAACCCGTGAGCGGATACTGTCCGCCGCCTACGAGCTGTGGCTGGAGAGTCCTTACGACCAGGTGTCCATTGATGCCGTCTCCAAAATCGCGGGAGTGTCCAGGCAGACCGTCATCCGCCACTTCGGAACCAAGGACGAACTCGCGTTCGCGGTAGCCGACTGGCAGAAACCCGGTGAGGACGCCCTCCGCGAAGCTACGCCCGGAGATGCTGACGGAGCAATCGCCAAGCTTCTGGACCGCTACGAGACCATGGGCAACGCCAACATTCGCATGCTTGAACTCGAAGGTCGCGTGCCTGCGATCGACCACTTGCTCACTATCTCCCGGGCAGGTCACCGTGAGTGGATCGAACGCACGCTGATCCCCGGTGTGACCGGCGATGAAAGGCTGGTCCTGGCGCTCTATGCTGCCACCGACGTCACCCTCTGGAAGCTTCTGCGCCGCGACCTTGGGCAGTCCAGGACGGAGACTGAAGCAACGATCCTCCGGCTGGTCCACGGAGTGTTGGGTGGGAGTCCGGAGAAACGTTCATCCGAAAGTTCAGCCGGAAAGGATTAGGAACATGAGCCGCTATCTTTTCGCTATCTGGGACGGGGGAGGAGCCGTGGCGCCGGAGCTCGGAGTTGCCAGGCGACTCATTGAGAATGGCCATCAGGTAAAGGTTCTGGCCGACCCAACCCTGCGCGCCCAGGTGGCCGCGGTGGGTGCCACGTTCAGTCCATGGGTTCGGGCTCCCCATCGCACTTCAAACGATCCGTCCGGGGACGTGGTGAAGGATTGGGAGGTGCGGACGCCCTTCGAAGGCCTGCGAAGAATGCGTGACAGGCTCATTGGCGGACCCGCGGAGCTTGTGGCGAGCGAGACGGCCGAGCAGATTGGCGACTATTCACCAGACGCGCTCATGGCGGACTACTTCATGTTTGGCGCTATGATCGCGGCGCAAGGAGCCGGGCTGCCAGTAGCCGCTGTGATGCCCAATATCTGGGCGCTGCCCGTGCGCGGCGTTCCGCCGATCGCCGCCGGTTTCCCCTTGGCGCAGGGCGTTCCCGGACGTGTCCGCGACGCCATGCTCATCGCCCTCGTAAACCGGGTTTTCGCCAAGGGATTGCCGGCCCTCAACCAGGTGCGCGACCGCCACGGGCTGCGGCCCCTTCAGTCCTTTTATGATCAGGTCCTGGGTGTCGATCGTATTTTTGTGCTCTCCAGTTCCACCTTTGATTACGCATCGCCGTTTGTGCCGGCGAATGTGAGCTACGCCGGGCCGGTGCTCGACGAACCTCAGTGGGCAGTGCCATGGGTCCCGCCCTGGTCAGAGGATGACGCTCGGCCCCTGATTCTTGTGGGCCTCAGTTCGACGTTCCAGAACCAGGGAGACTTGCTGCAACGCATTGTCGATGCTCTCTCCACCATGCCTGTACGGGCGGTGGTGACCACCGGACCGATGATCGACCCGGATGCGCTGACGGCCAACAGCAACGTGAGCGTGGTGCGTGCGGCGCCCCACGGACCCATCATGGATAAAGCTGCCTTGGTGGTGACGCACTGCGGGCACGGCACTGCCCTGAAAGCCCTTGCCGCTGGCGTGCCCATGGTCTGCCTGCCCATGGGACGGGACCAAGACGACACAGCAGCCAGGATCGTCCACCACGGTGCCGGCGTACGGCTGGCTCCCAACGCGTCGGCGGAGAAAATCCGGCGTGCAGTGGCGGAAGTGCTGGAACGGGACAGCTACCGGCTCGCGGCTGCCCAACTTTCCTCGTCCATTACTGCCGAGCTTGCGTCCAGCCGGCTGGTGGAAGAACTTGGGTCCCTGGCAAGCAAGCCGAACCAGCCACGCCAGCGCTCCTAGGAGTTTCACCAAGCGCAGGAGCCAACGCCGGCCTCCTCATTGCACGCGAGTCAAGATGCGTGGTCCAGCCGCCGCATGCTCGGCCAGAACTCCGGTGTGGTGCCTGATGCGGAGACGGTAGAGCAGGGTTCCGCCGATGATCACCGCGGCAACGAACATGACGCCGCCCCATTGCAGATACCACTCAAACGGCGGCACTGAGTTGTAGATCTCCGGTCGAGGCCAGACCAGGTTCAGCGTCATGGCGCCACCCCACAGCACGGCCAGGATGTTGACGGGGAGACCCCATTTGCCGAGGCTGAATCCCGGTTCTGTCTCGTCGTCCTTCAGGGGCCACTTTTTCAGGAACCTTTGCCGCAGCATGGGCACGGTCACCAGGAGGTAGGACAGATAGATCAGGACGATGCTAATGCTGGACAGAATGGTGAAGATGGCTGGCTGGGAGATGTTGACGATCAGGGGAATCACTGCCACTACACCGATGACGATTGCAGCCACCGTGGGGGTTTTGCGGGTGGGATGCACCTTGCTGAGCTGACGGCTGAAGGGAAGGTTGTTGTCCCTGGCCATGGCAAACATCATCCGGATAGCTGCCGCGTGCACGGCCAGCGTGCAGACCACAACAGCTACCACGATGCACGCCAGGAACGCCTTGCCGAAGGGGCCACCCAGCACTGACAGCACAATGTACTGCAGCCCGCCATCGGCCGCTCCAAGCTTGGGATCGGAAAGATCGGGGGCCGCCAGGATTCCGCCCAGCAGGAGCAAACCTCCCAGGAGGAAGGATGCCGTGACAGCGCGGAGAATAGCGCGGGGCGCGGTTTTCTTGGGGTCCTTGGTTTCTTCACCCAGGGAACTGGCGGTGTCGAATCCGTACATGACGTAGCCGGAAGCCATGGCGGCGATGAGGAATACTCCGAAGAAGCCCATCGGATGTTCTTGACCGAATCCAGCGGTATCAAGGAGGACTTCAGGTCCCCGCACCGAGTGCCACATGAGCGCCGCAATGAGCAGAACAGCGGCAACCAGTTCCACAAAAACGCCCACACTATTGATCATGGTCATGAGCTTTACGCCGAAGGCATTGATGAGCGTGGAAATGCCGATCATGATGCTAGCCAGGATGACTCCGTTGACCGCAAAGTCGTAGGGGCCGGTGCCATCGCCCACCAGCTGGAAGCCACTCCAGATCTGCGGCAACGTGATTTGGAGGGCCAAGGCAACAGATCCCAACGCCATGATGGAGGAGAGCAGCAGTAACCAACCCGCCAACCAGGCCCACGTTCCCGTGGAAAGCCTTTTGGCCCAGTTATAGACCGAACCGGCCACAGGGTATCGGCCGGCCAGTTCCGCAAAACACAGGGCTACCATGAGCTGGCCTACGAAAACAATGGGCCACGACCACGCGTAGGCGGGTCCCGCCGTCGAAAATCCGAAGTAAAACAGTTGGAAAACGCCGGTGAGGATGGAGATGTAACTGACGCCGGCGGCGAAGCTGGCAAACTTTCCGATGCTGCGGTCAAGGGTTTGGGCGTAGCCAAACTCGTCCATACCGCTTGCATCGCTCTTGCAGGGTCCTATTTTGCTGGGTTCTAACATTCGAACTCCTAATTCAGACATGCATGAATGGTGATAGCCCGCGGCCGCCATTGGACGCAGTGGATATCAAAAGCCGGGCACCACGGTGTGCGTACGGCCGTTTCCCCCATTTTTTGTTGCGTTGGTCTAAAAGCAGGCGCCTTCTTAGGCGTGGGACAAGCTAAAGCCGGCTTCCGCCGTCGTGGTTTCCTCCGTCCGATGGGCACTGAGGCGGGCTTTGATGAGATCGGCGCAGCGCTCGCCGATCATCATCACGGTGATGTTGGGGTTTACGGTGACGTGTTCCGGCATGACGGAGGCGTCTGCCACGCGCAGGCCTGTGACGCCCTTGACGCGCAGTTCAGGATCAAGGGGCGACATCTCGTCGTCCGCAGGCCCCATGCGGACGGTGCCAACGGGGTGGTAGACGGTGTTGTGTGTTTTGCGGATGTAGTCCTGCAGCTCCTCGTCGCTCTGGGCCTCGATGCCGGGGGAGAGTTCCCGCCCGGTCCACTCGGCCATGGCTGGTTGAGCCGCGATTTCCCGGGCCTTGCGGATGCCTGCCACCATGACGCGCATGTCGTGCCCCTCGGGATCGGTGAAGTAGCGGGGGTCCACCATGGGTTTGTCGCGGAAGTCCCTGCTACGTAGGCGAACCGTGCCGCGGGAACGGGCATGCGTGACGTTCGGGGTGAGGCAGAAACCGTTCTCCGTGGTGGGGTAGCCGTAGCGCAGGGTGTTCATGTCGAAGGGCACGGAGCCGTAATGCATCATGAGGTTCGGCCGGTCCAGGCCCTCTTCAGTGGGGGTGAAGATGCCGATTTCCCACCACTGGGTGGACGTCTGCACCATGGGCTGCCTGGCCTCGAACTGCACCACGCCTTCCGGGTGGTCCTGCAGGTGCTCGCCCACACCGGGGGAATCCACCAGAACCTCGATGCCATGCTGCTTGAGGTGCGCGGCCGGACCGATGCCGGAGAGCATAAGCAGCTTGGGGGAATCAATGGCGCCGGTGGACAGGATGACTTCGCGATGCGCGTTCAGCCTGTGCGTCCGGCCGAAGGCCGAGTCCACAACATCGACGCCGGTGCAGCGCTTGTCCGCGTCGAACACCAGTTGCCGGGCCCGCAAGCCGGTCAGCAGCGTGAAGTTTTCGCGATCGATGATGGGGTGGATGTAGGAGACGGAACTCGAAGATCGTGTCCCGTCCGAGCGGCGGTTGATCTGGAAGAAATTGGCGCCGTTGACCACAGTGGTGCCGTCATTGAACTTCGCCCGGGGGATACCGGTCTGTTCGCAAGCATCCAGGAGCGCGACGCCCGCTGGATCTGCCGGGGGCACGTTCATCAAGTGCACTGGGCCGTCGTGGCCGTGGTGGGGAGCGTCCGGACCCGCGTCCTCGTTGCTTTCCAGGCGCTGGTACAAAGGCCAGGCGGCAGCAGCATTCCAGCCGGTGGCACCGTACTTTGACTCCCACTCGTCCAAGTCTTCGCGGGGAGCCCAGAAAGCGATACAGGAGTTGTGGCTGGAGCAGCCACCCATGACTTTGGCGCGCGCATGACGCATGAACGAGTTGCCGTTTTCCTGCGGTTCCACCGGGTAGTCCCAGTCGTACCCCGATTCCAGCAGTTCCATCCACCGGTCCAACTGCAGGATCTCGGGCAGGTTGCGGTCGTCCGGACCCGCCTCCACCAGGGCCACGGTGACGGCAGGGTCCTCGCTGAGCCGTGCAGCGACGGCAGCTCCGGCAGATCCTCCACCTAAGACGACGTAATCGAACCCGCGCTCGCTGAGGTTCTGGATGTTGTCAACGTGCATCTATTTCTCCTTGCCGTGGTCTGCGAACCAGCCGGTGACCTGCGGGCTGGTGTTCTGGTAGATGTGCTTGGCTTCCTGGTATTCGCCCAGTCCCGTGGGGCCGAGTTCGCGGCCTACGCCGGACTGGCCGAAACCGCCCCACTCGGCCTGCGGAAGGTAGGGGTGGTAGTCGTTGATCCACACCGTGCCGTGGCGCAAACGGCCCGCAACCCGCTGGGCCTTTCCGGCATCCTGGGTCCAGACCGCGCCCGCCAGTCCGTAGATGGTGTCATTGGCGGTGGCTACGGCTTCGTCTTCCGTGCGGAACGTTTCCACTGTTACTACCGGGCCAAAAGCTTCGTCGATCACTACCGACATTCCCCTTTTGACGCGGTCCAGAACGGTGGGCTGGTAGTAGAAGCCGGCGTCGAACGTTTCGCCTTCGGGAGCCGCACCGCCGCACCGCAGACGCGCGCCCTCAGCCACGCCACGCTGAACGTAAGCGTCCACTTTCTCCCGGTGGGCAGCGGAAATCAGCGGCCCGGTTTCGGCGGACTCATCGAACGGGCCTCCGATGCGGATGCCCTGAGCCTTGCGGACCAGCTCGTCCACGAAGCGCTCCGCGATGGATTCCTCCACCACCAGCCGGGCACCGGCGGAGCAGACCTGGCCTGAGTGCACAAAGGCGCCGTTCAAGGCGTTGTCGACGGCGGCGTCGAAGTCAGCGTCAGCAAACACGACGTTGGGGTTCTTGCCGCCCAGTTCCAGCGCCACTTTCTTCACCGTGCCGGCTGCGGCGGCGGCAATGCGCTTGCCGGTTTCCAGGCCGCCGGTGAAGGAGACCAGATCAATGTCCGGGTGCTCAGAGAGTGGTGCGCCTGCCTGCGGGCCGGCGCCGGTCACCAGGTTTGCGACACCGTCCGGGAGACCCAGGTCCTGCAGCAATTGCATGGCGAGGATGGCGGTGGACGGGGTCAGCTCGGCAGGCTTCAGGACGAACGTGCAACCAGCCGCGAGTGCCGGCGCGATCTTCCAGGCTGCCTGCAGCAGCGGGTAGTTCCACGGCGTGATCAAGCCGCAGACGCCCACGGGCTCGTACACGATTTTGCTCACGACGGCGGGGTCCCCGGCGTCCACTACGCGGCCCGCCGACTGCCCGGCGAGCCTTCCGAAGTATTCGAAGCAGGCGGCGATGTCATCCATGTCGATGCGGCTTTCGATGATTCGCTTGCCGGTGTCCAGGGATTCGGCGCGGGCGAACTTTTCCCGGCGCTCGCGCAGTTCCGCGGCGACCTTGAGCAGGAAAGCGCCGCGCTCGGGAGCGGGGACGTTTGCCCACACGCCGGAATCGAAGGCTGCGCGGGCGGCGGAAATGGCTCGCTCGGCATCCTCGCGGCCGGCTTCGGAGACGGTGGCGACCAGTTCGCCGTCGGCCGGGTTGCGGATCTCGCGCACCGCGCCGGAAGAGGCCGGTTCCCACACGCCGTTGATGAAAAGTGTGGAGGCGGAATCGGAAAATGTGGCTTGGGTCATACGAGGCAGGCTAGTGCACTTTGAACATCTGTTCAAGGAAAAATGTGAACAAATGTTCAAAGTGGGCTTGTGTGTCGGCCGGATACTCTCACCCATCCCCGGTCCCGCCCGCTACGAACTCCTCACATGAAAAAGCTCGGACTCCGGACCAAAGGCCCCGAAACCATGGCAGCGCTGGCAGGCGTGGTGTCTGCCGCCGTCGTGTTGGCCGTAGCCGAGCTGATCGGCGCGTTCTTCACCGCCAGGGCAACCCCGGTGTTCGCGCTGGGATCCACCTTCATCGACTTCACGCCGTCATGGATGAAGGACTTTGCGATCGCCACGTTCGGTACGAACGACAAAGCCGCACTGTTTGTGGGGATGGGGGTCACCATCGCCCTGCTTGCCTGCGTTCTGGGCGTTGTGGCCTACAAGAAGTGGGCACTTGGCGCCCTAGGTGTGCTGTTCATGGGTGCCGTAATAGTGGCCAGCGTCCTGACCCGGGCCGGCGTTGGATCCGCCGACGCCATCCCCTCAATCGTGGGCACCATCGCAGGCCTCTTCGTCCTGCGCCGCCTCATCAAACCGTTGTGGGGAATGAAGTCGTGGCCGGAAGCCCCCGCTGACGTAGCAGCCGACGCCGACAGCCAGGTTGGGGGCGCCGGCACCAGCCGCCGTCGTTTCTTCGCTGCTGCCGGTATCACCGCGGTCGCCGCCGGAATCGCGGCGACCGGTGGGCGGCTGCTCGGAGCCGCGCGCAACAACATAGCTCAGGCCCGTGATGCTCTCACGCTGCCGTCGCCTTTGAAGGCTGCGCCCCCTGTTCCAGCCGGCGTCCAGTCCCCAGTGGCAGGAGTCTCCTCCTGGCTGACGCCGAACAACGAGTTCTACCGCATTGATACCGCCCTGAGCGTCCCGGAAATCAACGTCGAAGACTGGGTACTGCGGGTGCACGGAATGGTTGAGAAGGAAGTAACCCTCACCTTCCAGGACCTGCTCGACGCCGATCTGATCGAATCGCACGTCACCCTCACCTGCGTCTCCAACCCGGTGGGCGGAAAGCTCGCCGGAAACGCCAAATGGCTGGGAATGCCCATCCGCGAAGTCCTGGCCATGGCCAAACCAAAAGATGGCGCGGACATGGTGCTCTCAACATCCATAGACGGGTTCAGTGCCTCCACACCTCTGGAGGTCCTGCAGGATGACCGCGATGCCATGCTGGCCATCGGCATGAACGGGGAGCCCCTTCCCATCGAGCACGGATACCCCGTACGGATGGTCGTTCCGGGACTCTACGGATTCGTCTCCGCCACCAAATGGGTAGTGGATCTGGAAGTCACTCGCTTCGCGGACAGCAAGGCCTACTGGACGGAACGCGGCTGGTCAGAGCGCGGCCCCATCAAGACTATGGCACGTGTGGACGTGCCCGGGTCCTTCGCGAAATTGAAGGCAGGGAAAGTGGCTGTGGGTGGCACCGCATGGGCGCAGACCCGCGGAATCACCAAGGTGGAAGTACAGATCGACGACGGCGACTGGGTGGAAGCAACGCTTTCCACCGAAGCATCCACCATCACATGGCGCCAGTGGTCCTACGAATGGGATGCCACGCCCGGCATGCACTACGTCAAGGCCCGCGCCACCGACAGCACCGGGGAAGTTCAGACGGACAAGCGCGCCGACCCCGTACCTGACGGGGCCTCGGGCTGGCAGTCGGTGGCAGTGACGGTGGAGTAACTGTTCAGCTTTGTTTGGCCTGGGACCGGCTTCCGGGCGGATGCTCACGTTCACCTCGGAGGCGTCGATTCTCCGGAAATTTCGGTCCTTCGGCCGAGGTGCGGCATCGGTGATTGTCTCTAGGCGGTTGCTCCCGCGAGGCGATCGTCGGTTCCCTGAAGCGGACGCTCTGAGAGGATGGGTGCGTTGATCAGCGAGCGGTCGTAGACCACCAGGGCGTTGTTCTCGATGATCTGTTCCTTGGATGTCACGAGTCCCGTCCGCTTGTCGCGGGTCAGGCGAACCACTTTGTTGTGGCGATAGATTTTACCGTCCGCTTCGTGGAAGTAGGCGTCTTCCTCGCGGATGTCGAACTTCTTGTCGGGGACTCTTTCTGCGCGGAGTTCACCGCGCAAGTGTTCCTCGGTGGTGCTGACAAGGAACTGGTATGGCTGGTTGGTGTCGTTGCGGACCCTGTAGTCCAGGTAGTTGTAGATGATCGATGTACCTGAGCCGAAGGGGATCTGGCGGTTGAAGTCCGGGAACAGATCTAGGTCTCCGTGGTGATGGTGTTCCACCACCGTAAGTTCACTGTGCAGGACCATCCAATGCAGCAGGTTGGTGAACTGGCATAGGCCTCCGCCGATTCCTGAGTCGGGCCGTCCGTGGTTGATGACCAAGCCTTCGCAATAGCCCTTGGCCTCCGTGCAGCTGCCCACCAGCTTCCAGAAAGAGAACGTCTCCCCGGGACGAATCATCACCGAGTTGACCAAGGGTGCGGCGATTCCCAGGCTGACGGCCTTATTTTCCTGCAGGTGCAGATCGACGTTGCCGAGTTTCCGTCTGATGAGCGAATTGTGGCGGTAGACCACCTCGGGCAGGACCTCATGAGGTTGTCGTTTGGCGAATGCAGTAGGCGAGAAGAAGTCGCGGACTTTGCGGGTGACGATCATTCGCTGAACCGACAGACGGTAGGTCAACGGCGAGATTTCACAGAACAGTCTTCGTGGCATTGTTTCCCCAATAACGAGCCCACCAACGGGCAGCCTGACGCCCGGAAGGATCGGTGTCGGGACATATCTTTACAGACGTTGGAGAAAATCCGAAATCATGAGTTTCTGGATGTCAGGCCCCAAGGCCGTACTCCTCCAGCCAAGGAGGACACCAATGTCCCTCTAGGGGAGTCACTCTCGCCAGGGATGCTGACAATCGCGCCACGGTAGGAGGCCGACGACGGCGGGTGCTGCCGCCGTCGTCGGCCTCCTCATCCAGTCAGTGAGTGGGCGCTAGCCGAACACCCGGGTGCCTTCAGGCATCGCGGGCATGGAGGAGGCTCCGCCGCCGAGGTCCTTGTCGTTGGCGGTCAGGCCGGTGGGGTCGTAGTAGGCGGCGACCAAGCGCTGCTTGATGTATCCGAGCACTATCTGCCCCTTGCTATCGCAGTTCCTGGCGGTGATGGCCGTGAAGTTCTGCCAGCCGTTCCCCGCCGCCGGGCGGATGGTCTTGGAGCTCCACTGGGTGGGGGTGGCGTCCGGGATGATGTACTGGCGCAGTTCGCCGGTGGTGAGGGTAGCCATCAGCACGGCAACCGGCTTGCCGTTGATGGCGATTGAAGGCGCCGAGCCGATGGCTGTAATGGAGGCGCCTCCGCCGAACACCTTGACCGTACCGGTGATGGTCCGGGCGTTGGTGTCCAAGGTGTAGCGGTAAAGTTCGCCGCCGCTGGTGAGCCGGAAAATGAACTGCTGGCCCCGGACGTCCGCTGTGCCGCTGTAGGCGGTGGTGATGGACTTCTGGAACCACCCGTTACCAATAGTGGTGATCGGTCCGTCGATGGAGTGCTTCCAGGTGCCGTCCGCCTGGAGGTCCTGCCGCTGGTTATAGAACTTCGCTTTGCCGTCAGAGGAGGTGCCGAAGTAGGAGAACTTGCCGAACGTCTCGTCACCCATCCCGCCGGTTTGCGTCAGGTAAGTCGCATCGAACGGTACAGGCGAGGACCAGCTCTTGTTCTCCCAGCGAAGCTGGCCCCCGCTGAGGAAGATGGCACCGAGATTCCCGTTCGGTTCGACGCTCAGAAGGCCACCAAAGCAGTCGGCGGGCGACGGGGTGGGAGCGGGGTAGACCGTGGCAGCGCTGGCGGGCGCGGCGCCGGAGAGTGCCAGCGCGCACGCGGCAAGGCCCCCGAACAGCTTAGTGGTGAGTTTCATATGCGGACTGCTCATCGGACGTTGCGCCAAACCTGAACGGCCCTGGTGCCTGCCGGGCAGTTGGCGTAGGAGGTGTTGAATCCTTGCGAGGCAGGCATCTGCCACCTCCAGGGCCCGGTCACGATAGCCTCCTGACCGGTGGGGACATGACGGCACTTGCCCGCAACCTGATACTCAGTGCCCGGCGCATCGGAATTGCAACTGCCTCCCACACTGTATTCGTAGTGGATCCAGACGTTGCAGTTGGCATAGCCATCGTTAGCCAACGCAGGTTGAGCCGTGAGCAATGCCCCTCCCATGAAGGCAAGGGCAGCGCTGGCAGCAAGAATTTTTTTAGCAATCTTCATGGTGTTCCCCCGGGTCGGTTAGGTATTCCCTTGATACTCGGGCACAACCGGTCCTCGCGCTATGGGGCGAACTACCCACGTGGTGTGCTCAGCGAGGGGCGAGAGCGATCTCTTCCGTGCGGGCAATGCCGCGCTGGATGGCCGCTTTGTCGATCCCCAGCAGCGTGGTGAGCCACATGCCGTTCTGCACCACAACGACGTCGGCCGCGCGGTCCCGGCATTCCTCAGGTGACAGCCCGGGAACGGCGTTGCCGATCAAGGCCGCGAGCCCTTGGAGGTACCTGTCAAAGGCTGCGGCATTGATGCGTGCAAAGTCCTCATCCGCCTGGGCGAGGGCCCACAAATGAAGTCGGAGGGATAGGTATGGTGTGGTTAGAAGACCAGGATCTGCAACACGTCGCAGTGACTCCCGGAGTTGCTCGTCCGGTGTTGATGAAGCTAGCGGCTCCACCAGCAGGAGGTCGTGCTCTTCGATCTGGTGGAGCACCGCGCGGATCAGGCTCGATTTGTCTTCGTAGTAGTAGTTCACAAGCCCCAGCGCGACGCCGGCTTCACGCGCCACAGCCCGCATGTTAATGCCTGAAATGCCGTGGCGGGAGAGCAGTTCCAAGGCCGCGTCGAGAATGCGTTTCTGCCTATCGACCTGTTCGCCGGACTTTACGGTGCTTGTACCCATCCGGCCAGACTATTGCCTCAGCCTGATCAGCGCATCCTGACCGTCTACAGGTTCTTTTCTGCGTAGATCCGAAAGGCACCCCTGACGAAGGTGGCCCCTGATTCGCCGGTGCAGCGACGGGCTATTCTGCGTTTGTCAGGCCTTCGCTGGCTGAACGGGCCCTGACGGCGGTTCGTCCAGGCCGTCATGTACGGGCAATCTGGTAAAGCTGCGCAGCTGACGGCTGCAGAGGCAGATCAGCGCGCCGACCACGAACCCGCAGCTACCCACTACTACCGATGCTTGAACCCCTGCGATGGCAGCAACTGCACCACCCATGAGGGCGCCGATGGGATCAACGCCCCAAGAGACGAAGCGTGCCGTTCCGGCAACCTTGGACAGGTGGCGTTCTGGAAAGAGCGCTTGTCGCATCGAGCGCCCAATGATCATGTTGACGACGATGCACAATTCAAAAACGGCGAAAACAATCGACGTAATCACGGCGGCGCTTACCCCGTGTGTAGCCGCAGTCAAGGGAAGGCAGAGCCCGGCAAGGGCAATAATGCTGAAGGAGACAGTGAGAACCTGTCCCAGACGTGCCCGCTGCGTGATTCGGTCCGTCAAGGCCGATCCGATGATTCCAACGACGGCAGGTATAACGAACACCAGCCCCAGGAGTGCCGGATTCATGCCAAGCACTGTGAGCGCGTAGACGGAGAACACCGCCAGAATCCACGAGTCGAAAAAGTTGTACGCCGTGGCAGCGAGTAACACCACCCTTTGCGGCGTCTGCTTCCATAACAGGCTGAAGCCCAACCGGATTTCGCGAAGATGCCCGCGAACAGCGTTTTGTTGCGCGACGTCATGATCCTCCGCTTCCCTTGATGAGCGGTCGAGCGGAAGCTTGATGAGCATCAACGAGCTGAAGACATAAGTGACGGCATTGATGGCAACAATAAAGGGCGCCCCGAGGGTGCTGATGATGATTCCAGCAACAGCTGCGCCGCCTGACTCAGTGACAGACATCCCCCCTTCGATCCACGAATTTGCGCGGATAAGGAGCTTTCGCGGAACCACCGAAGGGATCGCTGCAGCCATGGCGCTCTCGTACAGCAAAGTCAGGACGCCTACCGAAAAGAGTGCAATGGCAAGAATCTGCCAATTCAGGGAACCCGCCAGCATCAGGGCAAGAACCACGGCGAACACAATGAACCTGCCACTGTTGCAAACATGCAGCAGGACGTGGCGCCGGGAGCGGTCCGCTATGACACCTGCAGACAGCGAAATGAACAGCGGAGCCGACAGTCCGGCAGCCACCACCCAGCTGACCTGGGTGGCGTCCAGCCCAAGGACAGTAACGCCGATCACCGGCACGGCGAAGGCCATCATGGCTGATCCGGCATTCGACACGAAGTCGCCTACCCACAGCCGGTAGAAGCCGGTGCGGGCAAGACTGTGGTTCTGCTGCGCCTGTTGTTCGTCGGTGGCGTCTGTTGATGTTGTTTCGACCAAGAGGTCACTCCTGTGTGCTGTGTTTCCTGAGGACGTAGCCGCCCATGAGCGTAGTGGTGGTGCTGGCCGCAAGCTGATCTTCGGGGAGCCGGCCCAGCGTCCGGGCGAACCAGGAAGCCACAGCAGCAATTTGTTGCTCGCTGGCGGGGGAGCCTATGACTAACTTATAGTCCGCGTATTCCGTCACGAGGGTCCGGAGGGCGTCCTCGCGAAGGGTACCTGTTCGTTGCTGGGGAAGCTTGTTTGTCAGGGGGTCATGGCGCTGATAGCCGAGCGAGGTGTGCATGTCGGTATACCGGCTCATGACCGATCTGGTGTAAACGAGGTCGCGGGGCGCCCACTGAGGCGCGGTCACTTTCCGGGCCAGTCCGATCCCTCGATAGACAGGATGCACCACCAGGCGTTGGCCCAGGGTGAGGGAGCTGTTAACCTCTGCGAACTCCTCCATCGCATCCGCCCACGCTGTTGGGTAAGGGGCGCAGTAGAGACGCGCGGCAACCGGCTCATCGTCTAGCTTCGCTGCCACGATGCTGACTTCACGCTGCCCCGGATCGAAATCGAGCTTGGGATAATAGTGAAAGCGCTGCAGGGCGGCGTAGTCGGGAAAGGTGCCATGCCCGACGTCGATCTTCTCGCCAAGCGGCCATGACCGGGTGCCACTATGCTCTAGAACCTTCGGAGAGTCGTTGGCGCGGACGCGGATAGTGCGGTCCGGTGCCAACGCGGTTTCAATATCGTCGTGGGCAGTAGCAACCAGGAGATCGATGTTGCGCTTTCGGCAGGTCCGCTGCAGGTTGAAAGCGACGACTGATGCCGCCGCCCGGTCCACGGTGGACAGGAACTCGTCCACCAGTATCCTCCGGGAGCCGCCAGCAATCGCCGCCGCCAGACGGGCACGGAAATGCTGCCCATCCGAGAGCCACGATGCCGGTCTGATGACAACCTGGGCATCACCAAGACCAAACCGGGCAAGGAGCGCAATGCGGGTGCCAAGGCTTCCTGTGAACTGATCGATCAGCGGCACATCCGGTGCGAGGTCAGGGAGAAGGCTCCACGAGGGGTCAACAGATTGGACCTGCCGCAGAATCGCAGACTTACCGCAGCCACTGGGGCCGGTGATGAAAGTGATGCCGGCCCCGATCTGAATGTTCAGCGGGGGTATGGCGGTCCAGACGTAGTGGGCGTCCTCGAAGAAGGCGTCGATGACCGCTGGCACCAAGGACCCGCCAGTGACCGGCGGGGCCTCCCTAGCGGTCACTTCGAGGCCGCTTTCTGCAGAAGGTCCAGATGCTGGTCACCGTACTCCTGATAACTCGACGTGGCACCATTGATATGCCCGATGCTGACGCTGGTCAGGACAATCTGTTCACCGGCTGACAAGTTAAGTGCCGCCTCCATCTCTGCGGCGTGGATGGCATTTGACGGCACAGCTCCCAGTCCCTTGTCCGCAGCAGCGAGCAAAGCGTTCTGGGACATGTGCCCGGCCTGAAGCAACAGGGCGTTGAAGCCGGACGCGGCGTTGTACTTCCACGCGGTGCGGGCCACCGCCCCAACTATGACGATGATCGCGGCCGCGGTGTCCGCCCACCGTTGGTTCCCGAGCAGCCGCATCGCATTGGTGCGGATATCAACGGACACCACTTCAAGGGCATTGGATGTTGGCCGGTAGCGGTAGACGCCCTGCGATATTCCTTCGACATTCTGGACGATGACATAGCAATCTGCGCCGTTAAGACCGCCGGCGCTGGGTGCAAATGAAAGTGGCAGGGGCGGACGCATGGGGGCTTTCCGGTAGCTTTGGATTCCAGCAGTTGCCCAGAGCACACTGCTGAGGTCCTGGAGGCTCACTGCTTCTTGGATGAAATCGCGCCGGCTCCGACGTCGTTCAAGTGATGACGTGAGTCCAGAACCCAGGGAACCGGTAGGCAGACCCACGGCCGTTGCACCCTCCGGCACCCCGGGGGCGAGGTCGTCTCCGGCATGATCGCGGAGAGCCCGGCCGAAGTCCATCGCTTCGGTTCGATCATCGCTGAATCGGAGGCTTCGAGTGACCAGGTGGTGGTCTGCCGTGGTTTCGCCAAAGGGCCAGTTGCTGCTGAAAGTGGCTTCTGCCTGTTCTGCCTCGGAGCCTTCTTCCAGGAGGAATCCATCCGACACCAGCGCGTTCAGGATTTCATCTGCCCGTTGGTTGTCGCCCACGCCGTCATCAAGCTGCCTGCGGATCCGGTCCGACTCCGTCCATTCGGTGCTCTGCCGCAGGATGTTCCAGATCGGCTGCGGAATTCGGCGGACGGCGCCGTTCGATGGGTTGGCGCCCACCACACTCCCATCACGAAACCGAAAGGTCAACCGGTGGGCAGTACGGACCCTGGCGTTCATTCTTCTCCCCATTGAATTTGTTCCCAATCAACTTCAGCCCTGGCGTTCACAACGGGCCGGTCCACTCTAATGCGGCCACTGCTGCTGAGAGTCGAAACTGCCCGTAAGAGTGGCACAAATCCATGTCCGACTCCGAATGCCGTGTCAATAATCTCCAGTTGTGCACCATGTAAGGGAGCATCTCCCCGCAAGTATTCGTTGTAGTCCACTGAATGCAGATGGCAGGAAATACTCTGCCGGGATAGCTGCTGCTTGATATTCGTGGCGACTGTTTTGTTCGGATGGAAATCGGTGTATTGGATGGTTATCGTCCCGAATCCGCCATTGCCAGTCATTGTTGTGTGAGCAGCGGGCAGTTCCGTGTACGTCCCCCCAGTCACGGCGGCCAGTTCCAAGGGATCGAGGCTCGCCGCGAACCCTTGGGAAACCGTTGACCCCCGCGCAAACCTCAGCCCCATCACCAGATCAACGCTGCGGTTTAGGTCTTTGTCCCTACGGAACGGGCGGCCGCCCAACACTCTGGTCAGGTCCAGTTCACCTCGCCTAAACATCGCCTCTCCCTCGTCAACGGATTCAGTGGAAATGATGCTGATGCTGTCCACTCCCTGACTTTTCGAACCTCGGCGACGCAGGTTGACTGTCCTGCCGCCAGCGCCGATGTCATCGATGACATAGGGTCCGCTCGTGTGCCGCGTCGCGCTGTCCCGGATACAGGGAGTCAGTGAAAATGCTGCGGTGGCGAGGAGTGTCTGTAGGCGTTCAACCGGAAGGGGACTGTTTACCAGCAGCCTGTCCGTTTGGCGCTCGACATTCCCTGAGCGCTGACTTGCCGTTACTGCGAGGCCGCGTGCGACGCAGCGCTCGAGTTCCGCGACGGTTACTCTGTGGCCATCCGTCCACGTCGTGTCTTCGGCGGGAAACAGTGCGGTCACGTTCTCTTCGACCTGTTCAAGACAGGCTCCTTGGGGAACGATCGATCCGTTGGGGCGGAGGAGAAAAGGGCGGGCGTGGACAGCTGATGTGGTGAAGGCCCAGGCATGGTCAAGGTGTGGGGGGAAGGTCACCCGCCGCAGCGGAAGTTCAGCTTCGGCACTAAGCATCATGGTGCGCACAGTCCCGGGCGAGTGAGCGGTGAATTGTCAACGAATCGAACTCAAGAGTCATTCGGGTCGGCTCGCTATCGGTGTCCGGGGCCACGGCCCAGTCAAGGACACGTTGTGCCATGAGGGCACCCACCAAAGTATTGGTGACTCCATGGGACCACGGGGTCACGGCTTGCTTCGCAGCCCGGGACCCGTACCAGCACGCCAAACATACTGTTTGGCGGGGACTGAAGAAGGGGCCCACATGGCCAAGGTCGACGCCCACGGCGCCGGTCATCACTGGTAAGCCAGCGGACAGGCACGCAGTAACCACTTGCTGTTCAATCCCAGCCGGTGAGTCGATGCACGACGCCACGACGGTGACTGACGGATATTCGCCGAGTAATAGTGCCACGTCGCTCTCACTGGAAATCCGGCGATCGACGGTTTGGATGTCAGCGTCCTCCACTCGCTCCGAGATCCAAGCCTTCGTCGTGTCCAGTTTGGCGGCACCAACGTCGGACGTCCGCCAAAGGAATTGACGGTTGAAGTTGGAGAGCTCTACGGCGTCGTGATCGACCAGGACGAAGCGGCGTACGCCTGCTGCGACCAAGTGCTGGATCAGGACCGTTCCTGTTCCGCCGACGCCGAGTACCAGGACGCGCTGATCACCGATCTGCTGCTGCGCAAGCTGTGGAGCCTTTGAACGCGTTGCCAGATATCCGAGGGATCGACTCTGACGCTCGTCCACTTCAACGTGAGGATGGCGTTCAATGATGACGTTTCGCTCCACGAGAGCGTTGAGTAGGTTGCGCATTGCGGCGTTCGCTGTGGACGGATCCGCCATTGCTGCATGGAGCAGACTCGCAGTGGCGTCGTGTTGAAGTAGAGCCACTGTCCGGCGGCTGTACTCGTCCTCGATGGTCAGGGTTTCCTCGTCGAATGCGACGGCTTTTGCGGGGTGAAATTCGTAGTGGAACATAAGATGCGGCGGGCGCCCGAAGGCACCCGCCGCTCCCTGTCTTCTTCGATCAGCAGCGGCGCATCACGAATTCGCTGGGATCAAAGCTTGTGGTTGTCTCGAAGAACTCGTCAAACTCGATGCCCTTCAAACCATTCTCGAGCGCTTCGAGCGCTCCGGCTTCAGTTGCCACTTCAAGATTCTGCATAATATGCTCCCGTTCGTTATCGGACGGAAAATGCTTTCTGCATCCCCGAGCATGAGCCTAGGGCAACTCCGCTGGTGAGACTAGAGCAAAATGACAGAATTTATCAATTTATTTGAATCCTGTGTCAATAAAATCATCATTCATTCAGATGCGGCCATTATGAACAAATGGTCGCGTATTCTTGCACATGAGTTTGCGAAATAAAAGTCAAGCCGTGCAGCTGGTTTGGGCAGTTAGAGGTTCTTCTCTGCGTAGATCCGCAGGGCATCCCTGACAAACGTCGCCCCTGATTCGCCGCCGTAATTGGCTGCGAACCGCGGGTCTGCAACGTACATTTCGCCGAGTCCTGTGACGTAACCTTTCACGTCTCCGCCGGGTACCGCCGTCGGGGTTCCCGGGACGCCGCGGAGCCACTCGACGTGGCGCTGCGCGAGGTCCTGCGCTTCAGCACTGTCAGGTGAAACCCCGGATTCTGAGGCGGCGATCCAATCCGTGCCCAATTTCCGGACGCGGTCCTTCCACTGCTGCTTTTCGTCGGCGCTCATCCCGCGCCACCACGAATCACCGGCGGCGTAGGCATCCTTGCCCCAGCGCTCCTCCACCTCGTCCTTGTACTGAGTGTGGTCGAAGCCGTCAAACATGTCCTGTGCCATGTACTTTCCATCCCCTTTCATTGTGTCGATGGTCTGCCGAACGGAGGCGATCTGCCGGGTCAGCCTTTCCTGCTCCTGGGCGAGCCATTCCAAATGGCTGCTCAGCGCTTTGACGGTATCGGTCTCGCGGTCAAGAACTTCGGCGATGGCCGGAAGGCCCAGCCCTAGCTCCCGGAGCAGGAGGATGCGTTGGAGCTGAACCAATGCCGGACCGTCGTAGTAGCGGTAGCCGTTATGGCCGGTCCGGCTTGGTTTCAGCAGCCCGATGTCGTCGTAGTGACGCAACGTGCGACTGGTAGTCCCCGCAATCTTGGCGATTTCCTGAATTGACCAGTCCATACGTCCTCCGTCCTGTGCTTGTTCTTCGACAGTAAGGGTTGACGTTACGTCAAGGTCAAGGAGATGGTGACCAGCACTTAGTCGGCCAGAATCAGGTAGAGCGCCCGGCGGGTTTCGTCCAGCTTTTCGATGGCAGCTTGACGCTGTTCGTCGGTAGCGGCTGCACGGAACTGGTGAATGACCCCCATGAGCTTCCCCACGCTTTGGTGGAAAGCTGCACCAGTGCCATCAGCCTCGGTGTTCCAGGCGTTGGCTAGTTCCTCTTCATGCTCGGCAATGTAGGCCTTGCCGTCGTCGGTGAGCGTGAACTCGGTGCGGCGTCCTTCGCCAACAGCCACGATGAGTTCCTCATCCACCAGCTGCTGCAGTGTCGGGTAGACCGAGCCGGGGCTGGGACGCCATGCACCGGACGTCTTCTCGGCGATGGTCTTGATCAGGCCGTAGCCGTTGGACGGGGCTTCGGCCAGGAGCGAGAGAATCGCTGCGCGGACGTCGCCGCGGTTGGCCCTGCGTGTTCCACCGGGACCGAAGCCCCGAGGCCCAAATCCGGGTCCGAAGCCTGGGCCGAAGCCACCGGGACCAAATCCGCCGCCGCCGTGTCCGCCCGGCCCGCGCCGGCCCTTGCCTCGGTTGAAACGGACTCGGCCCTGTCCGTGTTCGGGATGTCCGTGATCGTGCTCGGGGAATGAGTTGTTGTTTTCGTTGATGCCTTTCATAACAGCATCGTCCTTTCGGTTGTTGTTACGCCGAAGGAGTATCGGCGATAGTTAACGATATATCGGTAACTATCGAGACGTCAAGACCCGAAATCGGGATGTGAGAGAGCGACGCCGAAAAGCCCGGGGGATGTGAGAGAGCGTTGTTAAAGCACGACGGCGGGTGGCAGCTTCCGTAGGGAAGCCGGCACCCGCCGTCGTGAATGGTCTAAAGCGACGTAGCTATTTCCACCAGGTATCGAAGATGGTGACCGGAACGGTGCGCTTGTGACGCGTGCGCAGGTACTTCTGTTCCAGCAGCTCTGCCGCGTCCTCGGGAACGTCGCGGCCTTCGAGGTAGTCGTCGATTTGGTCGTAGCTGATCCCGAGCTCGTCTTCGTCGGTACGGCCGGGCTTGTTGTCCAGGAGGTCGGCGGTGGGAACCTTCTCCCAAACCCTTGATGGTGCGCCAAGCTCTGCCAGGAGTGCGCGGTTCTGGCGTTTGTTCAGGCCGAACAGCGGCAGGATGTCCGCGCCGCCGTCGCCGAATTTCGTGAAGAAGCCCGTCACGGACTCGGCGCCGTGGTCCGTGCCGATCACCAGGTAGTTGTGTTCACCGGCCAGGGCGTACTGGGCGATCATGCGCGCGCGTGCTTTGGTATTGCCCTTGTGGAAATCGGAGATGGGAGCGCCGGTGGTCTTCTCGAACTCGTCCTCGAAGCCGTCCACAGCCTGGGAAATGTTGTAGGTCCACTCGGTCTTGGCCTTGATGAAGTCGAGGGCTGCTTGAGCGTCGTCTTCATCGTGCTGGATGCCGTAGGGGAGGCGGACGGCTACAAAGTTTGCGTCCACGCCCTCGGCTTCCAGTTCCTCAACGGCCAACTGGGCGAGGCGGCCGGCAAGGGAGGAATCGATGCCTCCGGAGATGCCAAGAACGAATCCTTTGGCGTTGGTCGCCTTCAGGTAGTCCTTCAGGAAAGCGACGCGCTTGCGGACCTCCTCTGCGGGGTTGATCCGGGGCTGGACGCCCATTTCTTCAATGATCTTGGCCTGGAGTTCGCGCATGTATTCCACACTAGTCAGCCCGGCTGCGGACGCTCAACCATATTGCGGACTTCCAGCCCACGTGTCAGTTATTTAGAGGGCACCGGACCTGTGGAGCCGCGGACGGTGAGGTGGGTGGGCATGACTGAGCGGCTGCGGTTTCCGCCGCCGGCGAGGGGATTCAGCTGGGCCAGCAACATGGACACGGCCACGCGTCCGGCCTGTTCAATGGGCGAGCTCATGGTGGTCAGGGGTGGGTTGCAGAAGTCCGCGCCAAAGATATCGTCACAGCCCACGATGCTCATGTCCTCCGGCACCCTCAGGCCGCGTTCACGGAGCCGTTGCAGCATGCCGATTGCAATGAGGTCATTGAAGACGATGCACGCAGTGACCCCGCTGTGCACGGCTGCGTCTGCTGCGGCTGCGCCGGATTGGGTTTTGGGTGCGAAGGGTCCGATTCTGCGGACATCGACTCCGCGTTCCTCGGCGGCTTCGGACAAGGCAGTCCACCGCCGGGCACTGGACTGCGAAACGGCGGGACCTGAGACGTACGCAACTGACGTGTGGCCCAAGGAAATCAGGTGGTCCAAAGCCTGCGGCATGGCTGAGGGGGTGTCGATGAGAACCGCAGGAACGCCGTCGACGTCGCGGTTAACGGTGACCATGGGCATCCTGGCCGCGGCAGCGGCAAGTGCTTCGTCGTTGAGGCGGGACGCCGCCACAATGACGCCGTCGGCACTTTTGCGCAGCTGCTCCAGCGTGCTGGCCTCAACCTCGTCCGATTCCTCCGTATCAACCAGCAGCTGCGTGTAGCCGGCCGCCTTCAGTTGAAGCTGTGTCCCCCGGATGAGGTCGAAATAGAAGGGGTTGGTAATGTCCGGAACCAGGACGCCCACGGCACCTGTCCGGCCGGAGCTCAATGCTTTCGCCTGGGAGTTGGGCGTGTAATTAAGCTCGACGGCGGCGGCCTGGATCCGCTCGCGGGTGCGGATATTGACGCGCTCCGGATTGGCGAGGGCCCTCGAAACGGTGGACGCTGCGACGCCGCAGTGCGCAGCGATGTCATGGATGGTGGCAGGCCGGCCTGTTGCCATGGGTTGCGTCGCCATGGGCGTTCCTCTCTGAACAGCAAACATGGGCGTTCCTCCCGGAACGACAAGATCATCCGGCTGTGACTACTGCCACACCGTTGAATAAGGATGACACAGGATGGCAGGGAATGGCAATCGGTTGTCAACTGCGTGCCAAGCTGGCTAAACTCAAGGGACAAGACTCGCCTGTGAAGTGCGTCACCGCGACCCTCGGGTGCCGCAACAGGACTACCTAGGAGATTTCGTGACTCAACCCAGTGCCGTGTGGAGCCTGTCCGGTTTCGGCGACGAAGTAGACCCCGATCCCGCCGTCCAGGCCGCCGTGCTGCTGGCCCTTGGTGCGAGCCACATCGAAGTCCGCAGCGCGTGGGGGACCAACGTTTCAGAACTAGAGCGCGACGCTGTGGTGAGGCTCAAAGCCATCCTGGACGAGAAAGGCCTCAAGGTTTCAGCTGTTGCCAGTCCTATTGGCAAGGTGGACGTCAGCCTCCCCGTGGAGCATGAGGTAACCCGGCTTCGCCAGATCATCTCTGTGGCGAAGGCCTTGGACACAAAGTACGTCCGTATCTTCTCCTTCTACCGCGGCGAAGGCCAGGAGCAGGAGGAGATCCGGGAGGCAGTCATGGAGCGCATGTCCGCCCTTGCTGCGGAAGCCGCAGCTCATGGCATTGTCCTGCTGCATGAAAACGAGAAGGGCATCTACGGTGATACTCCGGATCGCGTCCTGGACATTATGGAGACAGTCAACTCGCCGGCGCTCCGGGTGGCATGGGACAACGCCAACTTCGTCCAGGTAGGCGTCAAGCCCTACACCGAGGGATATGCCATCCTGCGTCCATACCTCGAATACCTTCAGGTTAAAGATGCCATCGCCACAACCGGTGAAGTAGTTCCCGCCGGTGAAGGAGACGGCGAACTGGATGCCACCATCAGCGCCCTCGCTGCCGATGGCTACACCGGTTTCGCCTCACTTGAGCCGCACCTGGCCAGCGCCCACGAGCTCGGCGGTTACTCCGGCCCGGTTGCTTTCGGAATCGCAGCCCGCGCTTTTGCCGGCCTCGCCGCCAAGAATGGCGTGGACCTGGTCTAAAAGCGCGGCGCCAAGACAACCCCAGCATCAACCTTCGAAGGAGCAGGTATGCCTACAGCAGCAATTATTGGTTGCGGTGACATCTCGACCATCCACTTTGCGGCCCTGGACACCATGGACAATGCCGAATTGGTGGCGGTCTGCGATACCGATCCGGAAAGGCTGAAGGCGGCGGAAGCCGCCCACGGCGTCCCCGGCTACGCGGACTACCTGGACATGCTCCAGAAGGTGCGTCCCGACGTCGTGCATATCTGTACGCCGCATAACCTTCATGCCTCAGTGGCCGCTGACTGTTTGGAGCGGGGCGTCAACGTGATCGTCGAGAAGCCGCTGGCCCATACGGCGGCCGAGGGGCAGCGGTTGATAGAGGTGGCGGAGCGAAGCGATGCGAAGATCGCTGTCTGCTTCCAGAACCGGTACAACGCGACCTCGCAAGCCATGCATGAACTGCTCGACGGCGGCACGCTGGGCCAGGTGATCGGCGCCTCGGCAACTGTCATGTGGCACCGGGACGCCAGCTACTACCGCAACCGCCCATGGCGGGGGACCTGGGCGGAAGGCGGGGGTGGGCTGATGATGAACCAGGCCATCCATACCGTGGACCTGCTGCAGTGGTTGGTGGGCGATGTTGCCAAGGTGGAGGGCCATGCGTCCACCCGTTCCCTGGGCGGCGTGATAGAGGTGGAGGACACCGCGGAGTTCGTTGCCGAGCACGTCAACGGCGCGCGCAGCGTCTTCTATTCAACGCTGGCCAACGCGGTGAATGCGCCGGTGACCCTGGATATCGTCACAGAGAAGGCGACGCTCAGCCTGCGTGGCGACCTCACGGTGAGCTACGCCGACGGCACGGTGGACGTCATCCCGGAGAGGGTGGCTGAGAGTGGTGGCAGGTCCTACTGGGGCGTGTCCCATGAGCTTCTAATCGCGGATTTCTACAACAAGCTGCAGGATGCCGGGCCTTTCTGGATCAACCCTGCCGAGGCCGGAAAATCCTTGAGGATCATCAAGGATATCTACGCGCAAAGCTACCCGGAAATGGCTGACCGGGTGGGTTGATCGGCGCCTGTTATGCCATCTTGGCAACAATCTAAGAAACTTTTGACAATCGGTTGCCAAGATCACGCAAATTCCGTACTGTAAATCTCACACCCAAGAAAAGTGTGGCGCAGGCCACACACTCAAGCTCTGACTCGCATCAGGCTATGACTCAGTAGGAGCCAACAATGAAGTTAGGTCCCAAGGCGGCAGCAGCCGCCATCGTACTTAGCGCCTCCCTGGCGCTCACCGCATGTGGCGGCGGGAATGCCGGCGCCGGAGCGGGTTCCACTTCAGGAGCTAAGACAGTCACCGCACTGACGCTGGGCACCCTCCGGGACCTCACCTCATGGGACCCGGCACAGGCTCACGTAGGCCACGCGCTCCAGCCGTATCAGGCAGCCTACGACTCCCTGATCCTCCGCGAACCGGACGGCAAGCTCAGCCCCATGCTGGCAACCGCGTGGAAGTACAACGACACCAACACCAAGCTCACCGTGGACCTCCGCACGGATGTCACCTTCAGCGACGGAGCCAAGTTCGACGCCGCTGCCGCCAAGGCGAACATGGACCACTTCAAGAAGGCCAACGGCCCGCAAATGGCCCAGCTGGGGTCAGTTTCCGACGTCGCAGTAGTGGATGCCGACACGATCGACATCAACCTCAGCGCACCGGAACCGGCCCTCGAATACTTCCTCAGCCAGGCCGCAGGCCTGATGGGAAGCCCCGCAGCACTGGGCACGGACGCCATCAAGACCGTGCCCGTGGGTTCCGGTCCTTATGTGATGGACAAAGCCGCCTCCGTCAAGGACTCCCAGACGGTCTTCAACGCTCGCGAGGGTTACTGGAACAAGGACCTCCAGAAGTACAAGAAGCTCACCCTCAAGGTCCTCCTGGACCCCACCGCCCGCACCAACGCACTGGTCTCCGGCCAGATTGACGCAACCCTGCTGGATCCCAAGAACGGCAAGCAGGCCGAGGGCGCCAAGATGAAGCTCGAAACCAACCAGGTTGACTGGTCCGGACTGCTCCTGCTGGACCGTGACGGCACCAAGAACCCGGCCCTGGCAAACGTCAAGGTCCGCCAGGCCATCAACCATGCCTTTGACCGCAAGACCATCCTGGACCAGGTCATGCTGGGCCAGGGCACTCCCACCACGCAGCCCTTCGGCAAGGACAGCGGCGCTTGGAGCGAGGAACTGGAGAACTACTACAGCTACGATCCCGAGAAAGCCAAGCAGCTCCTGAAGGATTCCGGCTTTGAAGGCAAAGTCAGCATTGACGTTCCCACACTTCCCGGTGCTGAAACCCTCATCTCGGTCATGAAGCAGCAGCTCGCAGACGTGGGAATCACGCTGAACCCGGGTGCGGCCATCACCAACACCTTCACCGCGGACGTTGCCGCGCAGAAGTACCCGGCCCTGTTCTTCAACCTCTTCCAAGGCCAGCCCACCGTGGCAATCGACCAGATCGTTTCCACCAAGGCCCTGTACAACCCGTTCAAGACCACCACCCCTGAGCTTGAAGCCAAGATCGCGGCCGTGCGCACCGGTGGTGCCGACGCCGGCAAGCTGGCCCAGGAAGTCAACAAATACGTGGTGGAGCAAGCCTGGTTCGCCCCGCTGTTCCGCGTGAACCAGATGTACTACCACAACGACAAAGTGAACGTCACCCCGCAGGTCCAGCAGGCCGTTCCGTCCATCTACAACTACTCGCCCGCCAAGTAGGAACCCATGATCAAGTTCATTGCGAAAAGACTGGGCAGTGGTCTGGTGGTGTTGTTCGTCGTCTCGGTCCTCACCTTCACCCTGCTGTACACCTCCAGCGGAAGTATCGCCCAGAACATTTTGGGGGATCAGGCAACACCTGAACAGGTTGCTCTGAAGGAACAGGAACTGGGACTCGACCAGCCACTCTTCGTCCGCTACTTCGCGTGGTTGGGCGATGCCCTCACAGGTAACCTCGGTGCCTCCTGGTTCACCTCGGAGCCGGTAGCCAGCTCCCTGGCCACCCGCATCCCGGTCACCATGACCATGGTCTTCACCGCAATGATCCTGATCGCCATCTGCGCAGCACTGATCGGTGTTGCCGCAGCCGTGAAGCGCGGCTGGGTGGACAGGGTGGTCCAGATCGGCGCGATCGTGGGGGACTCCATCCCCGGGTATGTGATCGGCGTGTTCCTGGTAACCATCCTGGCCATCCAGCTGGGTTTCTTCCCCGCCACCAGCACCATCTCCCCGGAGGTGGGCCCGGAGGCCTGGGTCTACTCCATGACCCTTCCGGTGATCGCGTTGCTGATCAACGGTGTGACCGGCGGTGCGCAGCAGATCCGTTCCGCCGTCATCAAGCAGCTTGAACGGGACTACGTCCGGACGCTGCGCAGCCGTGGCATCGGAGAACGCGAAATCCTCTTCAAGCATGTTCTCCGCAGCGCCGCACCTGCAGGCTTGACCGTCTTGAGCCTGCAACTGATCGGCATGCTGGGCGGCGTGGTGATCATCGAGCAGATCTTCGCCCTTCCTGGAATGGGTCCGCTGGCTGTGGCAGCAACCACCCAAACCGATCTTCCCGTGGTCATGGGAGTGGTGATGTACACCGTGGTGGTGGTCATCGTCGTGAACCTCCTGGTGGACATCCTCAATGGTTGGCTCAACCCGAAAGTACGTGTCTCATGAGCGACTCCGTAGATTCAGCAGCAGTATCCGCAGACTCCATGGGCGTCGCGGCAAAAACAGGCCAGAGCGGCACAGTGGTCCGGTCCACCGTGATGCGCCGCCTCCTGAAGAACCCCATGGGCATCGCCTCGCTGGTGATCCTCCTGACGATCGCTGTGCTGGCCATCCTGGCGCCGGTGATCGCCCCTTTCGAAGAGAACTTCGCCAACATTTCCAAGACCCTGGCCGCTCCGGATTCAGTCAACATCATGGGCACGGACAGCGCAGGGCGCGATACCTGGAGCCGCCTGCTCTTTGGTGCGCAGCTCACCCTCTTGTCCGCGCTGCTGTGCGCAGGCGTTGCGATTGCCATCGGACTTCCGGCAGGCCTGATTGCCGGTTACTACGGAGGTAAATTCGAAACAGTCTCCAACTGGGTGGTCAGCATCCTCATGAGCCTGCCCGGCCTGATCGTCCTGCTCACCATCCGTGCAGCGTTCGGCCCGTCCGTCTGGATCTCCATGATCGCTTTCGGTGTGCTGATCAGTCCTTCCTACTTCCGGCTCACCCGCACCGCGGTGCAGTCGGTCCGGAACGAGCTCTACGTGGACGCTGCCCGGGTTTCGGGCCTGTCCGATCTAAGCATTATTGCCCGCCACATTTTCTCCGTGGTCCGCGCACCCATCATCATCCAAACCGCCGCAATCGCCGGCGTTGCCATCGCCATTCAGTCCGGGCTTGAGTTCCTTGGCCTGGGCGATCCCACCAAGGCCACCTGGGGCGTCATGCTCTCCGAAGGCTTCAAGAACGTCTACCTGACCCCGATTCTGCTGCTCTGGCCGGCACTGGCCATGGCGCTCACCATCGGCGGACTCGTCCTGCTGGGCAACGCCATCCGCGACGCCTTGGAAGACGGCGAAAAGATCAAACACCGCAAAAAGCGTGCGGCTGCAACAGCCGAAAGCACAAGTTCTTCTGCAAGCACGACGCCGGACCCCGCCAAGGCGCGCCAGTCACGGAAGTCCGTGGCCGCCGTCGACGCCGGAACCGAGCACCACCTGGTCAAGGTGACCAACCTGGGGGTCGGCTATCCGCAGGCTGACGGGTCCATCAAGAAGGTAGTGGACGACGTCTCCTTCCACGTGGACCGTGGCGAGATCCTGGGAATCGTGGGCGAGTCAGGTTCGGGCAAGTCCCAAACCGCGTTTTCCATCCTGGGCCTGCTGCCGGACAACGCGCGGATTGTGGGTGGTTCCATCCAGTTTGATGGCAACTACACGGTGGCCCCCGGTGAAGACCGCGTCAGCCAGGAGAGGTTGTCCAAACTACGCGGCAAACGGATTTCCTACATCCCCCAGGAGCCCATGAGCAACCTGGACCCGGCGTTTACCATCGGCTACCAGCTGGTCACACCCATGGTTCGAGTCCTTGGAATCTCCAAGGCTGAAGCCCGCACACGCGCCCTCAAGCTGCTTACCGACGTCGGAATTGCCAACCCGGAACTCACCTTCAATGCTTACCCGCATGAGGTCTCCGGCGGAATGGCCCAACGCGTGCTGATCGCCGGTGCCATCAGCTGCGAACCGGACCTGGTGATCGCGGACGAACCCACCACCGCCCTGGACGTCACCGTGCAGGCCGATGTGCTGGACCTGCTGCGTGAACTGCAGCAGCGCCTAAACATCGGGGTCATCCTGGTGACCCACAACTTCGGTGTCGTGGCCGACCTTTGCGACCGCGTGGCCGTGATGCAGAACGGCCGGCTGGTGGAAGAAGGGACCGTCCGGGACATTCTCCGGAACCCGAAAGAGCCTTACACACAGACCCTGCTGGGGTCCATGCTCGAAGGAAAGACGCCCATGACCATGCTTGTATCCAAGCCTGGATCGGCAGCACAGTCCGGATCAGCAGCACAGAAGGAGCCGGTGGCATGAGCACCTCTCTTGATTCATCGCAGAAGTCTCCGCTCCTTTCAGTGGAGAACCTGGTGGTGGAATACCCCAGCAAGCGGTTCCGGGCGAAGCCCTTCCGGGCGCTGACGGACATCAACATCACCATCGGCCAAGGCGAGACCTTGGGCCTGGTGGGGGAGTCCGGTTCCGGCAAGACCACTCTTGGCCGCGCCGTCCTGGGCCTTGCCCCGGTCACCGCAGGAAAGGTGATCTTTGAAGGCAACGACATCAGCAACGCTTCGCGGAAGGAACGCCGTACCCTGAGCCGGGACCTGCAGGTGGTCTTCCAGGACCCCTACACCTCGTTGAACCCTGCGCTGGAGATTGGTGACATCCTTGCCGAGCCCCTCGGCGTGCAGGGGATGGAGCCTGCTGCGGCCAAGAAAAGAGTCAAGGAACTGCTGGACCAGGTGGGCTTGCCGACGGACGCGATTCACCGGTTGCCGCGCGAGTTCAGCGGCGGGCAGCGCCAACGCGTTGCGATCGCGCGGGCACTTGCCTTGTCCCCGAAGCTGATTGTCTGCGACGAACCCGTCAGTGCACTGGACCTCTCCACCCAGGCCCGCGTGCTGGACCTGTTCCTGCAGATCCAGAAGGACACCGGCGTTTCGTACTTGTTCGTCTCACACGACCTCGACGTCGTGCGGCACATCAGCCACCGTGTGGCCGTCATGTACCACGGCGAAATTGTGGAGCAAGGACCTGCCGAAGTTGTCACCCGCGATCCCGAACACCCCTACACCCAGCGGCTGCTGCTTGCCTCGCCGGTGCCCGACCCTGACCGGCAGGAACAACGCCGGGCAGACCGCCACCGCCTACTCGCAAACCAGCACAGCCAAATCGAACAGCAAGGTGCCGTGGCCTGAACGGCCCGGCATCCCATCACACATCCAGGGTCCGGAAGGGCCCGGAAACCCCCGGAGGAAAAAGTGGCCACAATAGGCGTCCAAGCCATGATGCTGAAGGACAGTTTTGCTGACGTTGGAGCGTTCGAAACGCTCCGCAAGGTCAGTGCGATCGGCTATAACGCCGTCGAAATTTCGCAGATCCCCATGACGCCGGAGAACGTGGACGAGCTGGACCGCTCCCGCTCGGAGCTGGGCATGGACATCGCCGCCCTTTCGGTCAACATTGAAGGCCGCAAGGGCATGCCCGTGGAATCGCTGGCGGACAACTTCGACAAGATCGTGGACGACGCCAAGCGGCTGGACAGCTCGCTGCTGCGCATCGGGATGCTTCCGTTCGGGGCCATGAAATCACTGGACTCGGTGGTTGAATTCGCCAAGCAAGCCAACGGCTATGCTGAACGGCTGCAGGAACACGGCATCAGCCTGTATTACCACAACCACCACATTGAGTTCGCAAAGTTTGACGGCAAATACATGCTGGACATCATCGCCGAAAACTCCCCCGCTATGGGCATGGAAATTGACGTCCACTGGGTGCAGCGTGGTGGCCTCGATCCCGTGCGGACCCTGGAAAAGTACGCCGGCAATACTGCCATGGTGCACCTCAAGGATTACAGGATCGGACAGATGCCTGAATCGTCCTTCGGGCTCCTGGAGAAGGGCGACTTCCCCGGGTTCATGGCCGAGTTCCGCAATGTGGTGCAGTTCGCCGAAGTGGGCGAGGGCAACCTGGACTTCCCCTCCATCATTCCGGCCGCCGTCGCCGCAGGAGCCCGTTACCTCTTGGTGGAGCAGGACGAACTCTATGGGCGGACCGTGTGGGATGCGCTCCAGACCTCGTACGACAACTTGGTGGCCATGGGCCACGCCGACCTTTTCTAGATTTCAGCCACTTCCCGGTTTTCAACACAGGAGATTGCATTCATGAGCAAGAAAGTACGCCTCGGCATCATCGGCCTGGGCCAGCAAGGCGGCGCCTACGCCAAGTTCATCACGGACGGCCTGGTGCCCAATATGGAGATCGGCGCAATCTGCGATGTTGATCCCGCCAAGAAGGAACTCGCAGCCTCGCAGTATCCGGATGTCCCGTTCTACGACGACTACATCACCCTGCTTGAGAGCGGATCCGTAGACGCGATTGTCACCTGCGTGCCGCACTTCCTGCACCCGGAGATGGGCATCGAAACACTCAAGCGCAACATCCACGCGCTCGTGGAGAAGCCCGCCGGCGTCTACACCAAGCAGGTCAAGGAACTGAACGAGTTCGCCGCCTCCAAGCCGGAGCTTTCCTTCGGCATCATGTTCAATCAGCGCAACAACCCGCTGTACAAGAAGCTGAAGGAAATCGTCGATAACGGCGAGATCGGCAAGATCCGCCGCTCCAACTGGATCATCACCAATTGGTGGCGCCCGCAGGGGTACTACAACTCCAGCGAGTGGCGTGCTACCTGGGGCGGCGAGGGCGGTGGCGTCCTGGTCAACCAGGCACCGCACCAGCTGGACCTGTGGCAGTGGATCTGTGGCGTCCCGCAGTCCGTGTACTCCAAGGTGGCGTACGGCTTCCGCCGCGACATCGCCGTCGAGGATGAAGTCACGGCAGTAGTGGATTATGGCGACGGCGCCACCGGCGTTTTTGTGACGGCCACCCACGACATCGTGGGAACCGACAGGTTCGAGATCCTGGGCGACCAAGGCAAGATCGTGGTGGAAGACAGCAAGGTGGCCACGGTTACCCGGCTGGTCAAACCTGAGCGGGAAATCAGTGATTCCATGGATATGGATGGCGTCCGCAAGCTCTTCATGGGCCAGCTGAACCGCGAAGAGCTGTACAGCACCGAAACCATCGAGTTCGAGTCTGCGTGGGGTGGCCAGCATGCCGGCGTCCTGGAGAACTTTGCGGCCAACATTTTGGACGGAACTCCTCTACTGGCTCCGGGTTCGGACGGTATCAACGGTGTTCGCTTGGCAAACGCCATCCACCTTTCCAGCTGGACCGGCAAGGAAGTGTCTTTGGACTTTGATGAGGATGAATTCCTGCAGGAGCTGAACAAGCGCATCGCTGAAGAGGGCAAGTTCCCCGAGCGTTCCTAAGCAGAGTGGGCCGGTTGCCGTGATCAATGGATGGCAACCGGCCTTTTTTGTTGCCAAGCGGTCTACGATGGAGCGGTGACTGACCTGACGAGCACTGGAACGGCAACCACCCCCACCAAACGAGGCCGGGGGGATAAGTCTTCTGCCACGATTTACGACATCGCGAAGCTGGCGGGCGTGAATCCCTCTACGGTGTCCCGCGCTCTGAGTAAACCGGGCCGCGTGAGTGCCAAGACGCAGAAGATTATTGAGGACGCTGCGGCGGAGCTGAACTACCAGGTGAATCCGTTTGCCCGCGCCCTCCCCACCGGCCGCACCCAGACCATCGGGTTGATCGTCGCGGACATCACCAACCCCACCTTCTTTGACATCATCCGCGGCGCGGAAACCACGGGATCGGCCCGCGATTACACCCTTGTCCTGGCCGAGTCCGCGGAGTCACCGGAGACGGAAGTTACGGCGGCCCGGCGCATGCTGAGCACGGTGGATGGCCTCATCCTGGCCAGCCCCCGCATGGACGATGACCAGATCCGGGCCTTGGCTGCGGACAAGCCTGTGGCCGTCATTAACCGTGAAATTTCCGGTGTTCCGTGCGTCGTCCCTGACGTCAACAAGGGCATCAGCGAGGCCGTGCGCAGCCTGGCCGCCAACGGCCATGAGAAGCTCGCCTACGTCGCCGGCCCCAAGCAGTCATGGATGACCGCCCGCCGATGGGAAGGCGTCAAATCTGCCGCGGAATGGTCCAAGCTCAGCGCGGTCCGCCTGGAGTCCTCCAAACCAACCGTCGACGGCGGCAGGCAAGTAGCGCGCGACGTCCTGGAAAGCGGGGCGACGGCGGTGATCACCTACAACGACCTCCTCGCCATTGGCTTGATGCAGGAGCTGCAGGCCGGCGGGATGAGAGTCCCGGACCAGATCAGCATTGTTGGCTTTGACGACATTTTTGGAGCCGATTTCACCACCCCCGCGTTGACCACCGTGCGCTCACCCTTGGGGGAGTGCGGCACCCGCGCCGTCACCATCCTGCTGGATATGCTGCAGGGCCAGGAGGCCCCGGACGAAGCGGTCCGGGTGGAGACGGAACTCGTGGTGCGAGGGTCCAGCGGACGGCTCCTCGCCTAGGCTCAGTACGCCGCTGCGCAACGGGATGCAACAGAGTGGCAATTTTTGGCAACCGGTTGACAAAGTGCCGAACCGGAACGCAAGATTGACCTATGTCACAGTCCATCGCCGCACACCCTGACAGGCTCCTGCCCGCAGATCCCGGGACGCGCAGCATCGCGCGCTCTTTGTTGGAGCGCGTCCAGGACCTGCCCATCATTTCCCCGCACGGCCACGTTGACGCCGCAGTCATCGAGCAAAACACGCCGTTTCCCGACCCCGCAGCACTTCTGGTCAGCCCGGACCACTACGTCACACGCCTGATCCACGCCAACGGTGTTCCGATGGATCAGTTGCTGGCCGGGACGGCCTCTGCGCCGGAGTCCCGGGAGATCTGGAGGCAGTTTGTCCAGTCATGGCCGCTGTTCGAGGGCACGGCCTCCGGGTACTGGCTGCGCACCCAGTTCAACGACGTTTTCAAACTCGGCGCAGACCTCAGCGAGATGCCGGCAGACGCCAGCTATGACGCGATTGCCGCGAAGTTGGTGGAGCCGGACTTCCGTCCCAGGCAGCTTTTCAAGGACTTCAACATTGAGGTCCTGGCCACCACGGACGACCCCTTGGACAACCTTGCCAGCCACAAGGCCCTCACCGAGGATCCCAGCTTCAACGGCCGCGTGCTCCCCACATTCCGCCCGGATGCCTACCTGAACGTGGCGCATTCGCAGTGGAGCAGCAATGTTGACCGTTTGATCGAAACTGCAGGCGACGGTGCCACAGGCTACGCGGGCTATATTGCGGCGCTTGAGAACCGCCGTCGGTATTTTGTGGAGCATGGGGCGGTATCGGCGGACCATGGAGTCCGCACGCCGGCCACCCTCAAACTTGATGCCGCGGATGCGGAAGCGCTTTTCGAAAAGGCGCACGCCGGAAAGGCAACTGCCCAGGACCGCGACGCGTTCGAGGCCCACATGATGTACCAGATGGCGCGCATGTCGGTGGCCGACGGTTTGGTCATGACCATTCACCCGGGCTCCTACCGGAACCACCATGAGCCCACCTTCAAGTCCTTCGGGGCAGACACCGGCCACGACATTCCGTTCGCCGTGAACTACACCGAGGCCATCCGTCCGTTGCTGCAGGACTTCGGCACGGCCAAGGATTTCCACCTGGTGCTCTTCACCCTCGACGAGACTGTCTTCTCGCGTGAACTCGCGCCCCTAGCCGGCTTTTACCCATCCGTCTACATCGGCGCGCCGTGGTGGTTCCTCGATGCACCCGACGCCATGCTGCGCTTCCGCTCAGCAGTTACGGAGACCGCCGGCTTCTCGCGGTCCTCGGGCTTCATCGATGACACCCGCGCCTTCTGCTCCATCCCCGCACGCCATGACGCCTCCCGCAGGATTGAAGCCTCGTTCCTCGCGCGCCTTGTAGCCGAGCACCGCGTCACGGAAGACCGCGCGCACGAGTTGATCCTCGACGTCGTCGATTCCTCGCCACGCAGGGTGTTCAAGCTATGACCGCCGAACTGCCGCGCCTTAGCCGCGCTGTTTCGCCTGCCGGCCAGGCGCCGATCAGGATGGTGCATCTGGGCCTCGGGGCGTTTCACCGCTCACACCAAGCCTGGTACACGCAGCATGCCGGCGACGCGGGGGAGTGGGGCATTGCCTCCTTCACTGGTCGCCGTCCTGACGCTGCCGAAGTCCTCGCCGCCCAAGACGGACTGTTCACAGTGGTGGAGCGATCCGACGCGGGCGATTCCTTCGAGGTAGTGGGCAGCATCGTCGAAGCCGTAGATGGCGCCAACGTGGGCCGGCTGGTTGAACTGCTCGCCGCGCCCCAGACCGCTGTGGTCACCCTCACCATCACGGAAGCGGCGTACGGCCTTGGCACCGACGATGCCCCGCTGCTGGTTTCCGGGGCAAAGCCCACGACGCCGTTGGGCCGCTTGGTTTTGGGACTCGCCGCGCGCAGGGACGCCGACGCCGGCCCTCTGGCCGTCGTTTCCTGTGACAACCTCTCGGACAACGGAAACGTCGCACGGGATGGCGTGCTGGGTATTGCCAGAGAGTTCGACGGCGGCCTGGCCGCCTGGATTGAGGCGAACGTGAGCTTTGTGAGCACGTCCGTTGACCGGATTACTCCGCGTACCACCGCGGATGACGTTGCCTTGGTGCGTGAAAAGTGCGGCTACCAGGACGACGCTCCGGTGGTCACCGAACCTTTCCGCAACTGGGTACTCAGCGGAGATTTCCCCGCCGGCCGCCCGCGGTGGGAGGACGCCGGCGCGGTTTTCGTGGACGACATTGAGCCCTACGAAAACCGCAAGCTCTGGCTTCTTAATGGTGCTCACTCGATCCTGGCGTACGCCGGGCAACTGCGTGGACACTCCACGGTGGCCGAAGCTCTGGCCGATCCGTTGTGCTTGCAAGCTGTTGAAGATTTCTGGGAAGAGGCGTCGAGGCACCTATCCGGTGATGATCTAGGCATTCCCGAGTACCGGGCGGCATTGCTGGATCGCTTTGGCAACTCCCGGATTGCGCACCACTTGGCCCAGATCGCCATGGATGCCAGCACCAAGCTGCGCATGAGGGCCGTCCCTGTATTCCGCGCCGAACGCGCAGCAGGGCGAACCGGCGAGGCTGCGGCAAGGATGATCGCCGTGTGGGCTGCCTACGTGGAGTCGAACCCCGGGTTACAGGACCCCCAGTCCGGAGCGGTGGCCGAGGCTAACAAAGAGGCGGGCTCTGAGCGCATCGCTGCCCTCGTAGCGTTGCTGGATGCTGAGCTCGCCCGGGATTCCGCGGTGCTGGAGCTCGTTCATAAGCTCAGCAGTAGCTTTGCGCCCGAAGTTTCAGCTAACGCTGGTACTGCGGCGTAGGAATCTATATGCGAGGTGGTCCGGGCCCTGAGGTTTCAGGTGCCCGGGCCACGGTCGTTTAACGTGGTCGACTGGCACCCTTAGCGTCCAACACCGCAAACCCATGCGTTGTGGGGCCCACTCTGCGTGCCTCGACGCGATCTTGGGGCGCAGAGCGGGCCTCACAAGGGAAGAGATTTGGTGTAACTTTCAATGAAATATGGCGGCAACCGATTGCCAAACGCTTGCCAAGGTGACTAGAGTTACATCAGCTGCACAAGCCGGTCCCCTTCCAGTGATCGCCCTCGGGGATCCAATCCCCGTGCGAAGTCCACTGTCGAGTCGGCTCGGACCGCAATGACGCGAAGGGTAAAGGAGCCCGCATTGAAAAAGCTCAGCAAACTCAGCATCGCCGGCTATGGTGCCGGCGATGCCGCCAACAATCTTGCCTTCACCACCGCCACGATGTTCCTGCTGGTGTACTACACGGACGTCGCAGGAATTTCGGCGGCCGCAGCCGGCACACTGCTCCTGGTGGTGAGGATCTTTGACGCGTTCGCCGACGTCTTCGCCGGACGTATGGTTGACCGCTCCTACAGCAAACGCTTTGGGAAATTCCGGCCGTTCATTATGTTCGGCTCCATTCCGCTCCTGCTCCTCAGCGTGGCCACGTTCTCCGTGCCGCAGTGGGGTGAGGCGGGCACCTTGCTCTACGCCTATGTGAGCTACGCGGCCCTGGGGTTGGCGTACTCCCTGGTCAACATCCCGTATGGCTCGCTGGCCGGGGCCATGACGCAGGATCCCGGGGACCGTGCCAAGCTGGGCTCCGCCCGCACGGTAGGGGCACTGTTGGTCGGCTCCGCCCTGGGCATCTTCGTTGCGCCACTGATCAAGCCCGGCGCTGACCTCCAGACTACGTTCACCACCATCACACTGGCTTTTGTGGTGATCGGCGCGGCGCTCTACTTCTTCACGGTTCTCACCGCCAAGGAGCGCGTTCACCGCACGGTCCCCAATGTTTCCTTCAAACAGAGTATGGACACGTTGAAGACCAATCGTCCGCTGCTGATGCTGTGCCTGAGCTCCTTCCTTTTCCTCACCGGCTACATGGCGTTGTCCTCAGTTCAGCTCTACTACCTCCGCGATGTCCTGGGCCGCTTGGATCTCTTTCCGGTGCTTGCCATCGTCCAACTGGCCATGACCCTGGCCCTGGCACCTTTGATGCCGCGAATGGTCCGCAGGATCGGCAAAAAGAACGTCTATATCGCTGCCGGAACGCTGTCCATGGTGGGCGGAATTGTTGTCTTCCTCGCCCCACCTTCCATGGTTTGGGTTGGATTCTCCGGGTTGGTGGTCAGTCTGATGGGCGTCATGGCGGTGAACATCGTGGTGTGGGCCCTGGAGGCCGACACCGTTGAGTATGGCGAATGGAAAACCGGCGTCCGCACCGAGGGAATCACCTACGCGCTGTTTTCCTTCACCCGTAAGACCGGCCAAGCCGTGGGCGGCGCCCTGGCCGCCTATTGCCTCGCCGTGGGCGGGTACAAGTCGGGGGCGGCTCAGAGTGCGGAAGCCATGCAGGGAATCCAATTCGCCGCCGGAGCGCTGCCGGCCATCATGACCATCCTGGCGATAGCGGTGATGGCCAAATACAAGCTCACGGACGCAGTGCATGCGCAGATTGTGGGGGAGATCCGCGCTCGCCGTTCCGAGGAGGCCTTGCAGCTCAGCCAAAAAAGCTAGGCAACCGGTTGCCACTGGATGCAATCCAACCTAAAATCGTACTTAATCTCAACCAGCCACATCCCGAAAGGAAAAGCTGTGAAAATCATTGCCGCTGAAGTCTTTGTGACCAGCCCGTCCCGTAATTTTGTTACTTTGCGCATCACCACGGAGGACGGTGTAACGGGCATCGGTGACGCCACGCTCAACGGCCGTGAACTCGCCGTCGCTGCCTACCTCAAGGAGCACGTGGCGCAGCTGCTCATCGGCAAGGATCCGCACCGGATCGAGGACACCTGGCAGTTCCTCTACCGCAGCTCATACTGGCGCCGCGGCCCCGTGACCATGGCGGCGATTGCCGCCGTCGACATGGCGCTGTGGGACATCAAGGGCAAGATCGCCGGGATGCCGGTGTACCAGCTGCTGGGTGGCGCTTCCCGCAACGGTTTGCGGGCCTACGGCCACGCGTCCGGCGCTGACATTCCCTCGCTGTTCGACTCCGTTCGTGAGCACCTGGAACTGGGCTACAAGTCCATCCGCATCCAGACCGCCATCCCCGGCATCAAAGCCGTATACGGTGTGGCCGCACAGGCGCAGGCCTCGGGCGAACGCTATGACTACGAGCCCGCCGGCCGTGGCGCGTTCCCGCAGGAAGAGGACTGGGACACCCGCGCCTACCTGCGCCACCTGCCCACCGTGTTTGAAGCCGTCCGGAACGAGTTCGGCCCGGAAATCCCGCTGCTTCACGATGGCCACCACCGTATGACGCCCATCCAAGCCGCCAAGCTCGGCAAAGCCCTGGAGCCTTACGACCTCTTCTGGCTGGAGGACTGCACCCCGGCCGAGAACCAGGAAGGCTTGCGCCTGGTCCGCCAGCACACCACCACGCCGCTGGCCATCGGTGAAATCTTCAACACCGTGTTCGACTTCCAAACCCTCATCAAAGAACAGCTGATCGACTACGTTCGTGCTGCATCCACCCACTTCGGCGGCATTTCACCGCTGAAAAAGGTCATGGACTTCGCGGCCCAGTACCAGATCAAGTCAGGCTTCCACGGCCCCACCGATATTTCGCCCGTAGGTTTCGCCGCCCAGCTCCACGTGGGCCTGGCCATCCATAACTACGGCATCCAGGAATACATGCAGCACTCGGACAAGACCAACGAGGTCTTCCAGCAGTCCATGACCTTCAAGGACGGCTACCTGCACCCCGGCGACGAACCCGGCATCGGCGTCGAATTCAACGAAGAAGCCGCCGCCGCGTTCCCGTACCAGCAGGCCTACCTGCCGTACAACCGCCTCGTGGATGGCACGGTTCATGACTGGTAGAGAGGTCATGACTGATATAGCGCAACCCCGCCACCACATTGTGGTGATGGGTGTTGCAGGCTGCGGCAAAAGCACGATAGGTGCCGCCTTGGCCGAGCGGCTTGGTGCTGGATTCCTCGACGGCGATTCGCTGCACCCCCAGGCGAACATCAGCAAGATGGCCTCGGGTATTCCGCTGAACGACGACGACCGCGCACCGTGGCTGGCCGAAATCGGCAGGCGATTCCCGGCGTCGAACTCTGCTCTTGTCATCGCGTGCAGCGCGCTCAAGCGCTCCTACCGGGACATCATCCGCAGCGCCGATCCATCCGTGGTGTTCGTGCACCTGCACGGCACCCGGGAGTTGCTAAATGCCCGCATGACTGCCCGTCCCGGGCACTTCATGCCGGCCTCGCTGCTGGACTCACAGCTGGCTACGCTGGAACCGCTCGAGGACGACGAAGCCGGGATCGTTGTGGACATCGCACTGCCTGTGGAGGACATCGTGAATGACGTACATGCCGCACTGGCAGGCAAGTCCGCTGCGTCTGCCGGGCCGCACCTGGTGGACTTGACGGCTGCTCCCTACAACCTCGACGACGCCGCGGTGGAGTGGGTGGAGGCGACCATCGGTTCCATGACGCTGGAAGAGAAAATCGGCCAGCTCTTCATCAACCACAACAACGATTACTCCCCGGAGTACCTCGACGGCGTGCTGGAGAACTTCCACGTAGGCGGCATGCGGTATCGGCCGGGGCCCTCTGCAGCCGTGCAGGAACACATCCGCTACGCCCAGTCCAAAACCCGCATTCCGCTGCTGATCGCCTCCAATCCGGAAATGGGGGGCTCCGGCAGTTGCGACGACGGCACGTTCGTTTCCACGCACCTGCAGGCAGGCTCGCACCCGGACAAGACCATTGCACGTCAGATGGGCCAGGTGGCTGGCGTCGAAACTGCTGCGCTGGGCTGCAACTGGGCCTTCGCGCCGATTGTGGACATCCACTACAACTGGCGGAACACGGTCATCTCCACGCGGGCCTTCGGAAACACCCCGGACATAGTGGTGGAACGGGCAAAAGAGTACTTCGACGGCATCAGCGAATCACCCACCGTCTGCGCCATGAAGCACTTCCCCGGGGATGGCATTGATGAGCGGGACCAGCACGTGGTCACGTCCTACAACACCCTGGGCTACGACGAGTGGAACGCCAGCTACGGGCACGTGTACCGCGAAATGATCGGGCACGGCGTGCAGTCCATCATGGTGGGCCACATTGGTGCGCCCGAGGTGTCCCGGCATTTCCGGCCGAGCTTGTCGGACGCTGAAATTCTGCCTGCCACGCTGGCGCCGGAGTTGTTGCAGGACCTCTTGCGTGGGGAACTCGGGTTCAACGGGCTGGTCCTGACGGATGCGTCCCTGATGGTGGGCCTGACTCAGACCATGAAGCGCAAGGACCTGGTTCCTGCCACCATCGCAGCGGGCTGCGACATGTTCCTGTTCTTCCGGAACCCCGAGGAGGACTTCGGGTACATGCTGGATGGCTACAAGTCCGGGGTCATCAGCGAGGGACGTTTGCAGGATGCCCTGCGGCGGATCCTTGGCCTGAAGGCGAGCCTGGGCTTGCATCTCGCTTCGCGGGAACGGTTGGTTCCGGCGGCCGAAGCCTTGGCTGTTATCGGCAGCGAGGCCCACCGGGCCATAGCTGCCGACATCGCTGACAAGACCGTCACGCTGGTGAAGGACACTGCCCGCAACCTGCCGATCACGCCTCGGACCCATCCGCGAATCCGTCTCTACGGCATCTCCGGGGGCGCCGACTTCACCCGCGCAGATCCTCTGGCTTACCTGGATACCGTCCGGGAAGAACTGGAAGCCGCAGGTTTTGAGGTCAGCGTCTTCCAGACCGCTGAGCAGCGTGAGGCCGCGGGAGAGGCCGGCATGAACTTCATGCGGGTCCTGTCCGAGGAAGCCACCGGCGACTATGCGGAGCGATACGACGCCGCCTTCGTCTTTGCCAATGTGAAGGGCTTCGCGCAGGAGGCCTCCATCCGGATCAAGTGGTCCTCGCCCATGGCCGCCGAGATCCCTTGGTACGCCACGGAGGTTCCCACGGTGTTTGTCTCACTGAACCAGCCGAACCACTTGATCGATGTGCCTATGGTCAAGACCGCCATTCACGCCCACGCAGCAACACGCGAGGCCATTCGCGCCACGATCCAAAAGATCCAGGGTGAGTCCGGATTCCAGGGGACGTTCAACCAGAACGTCTTCTGCGATTCGTTCGACACCCGCCTCTGACAGCAAGCGTTAGCCCGGTACTGCCCACAAGGCGGTGCCGGGCCTTTTGCGTTATTCGGTGAAAGCGCCAATTGTGAACGCTAACAACGTTTCATGTCAAGAGTCTTGGGAGCGGTTCTAGTCTGCAATCATTTCGTGATCCACGGCACTTGACCAGCGGTATTGTTAGCGTTCACAATGGCATTCGCATTACATATTCGTGGCATGCGGCATTCAACTGGCCGCAGACCATATAACGCTTCACCGTGCCGGACGCGCAGATGCTCCGGCTGCATCAGAGTTCGCGGCAATGCTGCCGCGGAAGGAGAGCATCGTGAGATTGAAGAAACTCCTGGGCGCCGTAGCGGTTGTCCTTACCTTGACTGTTGGAGCCACCGGCTGCGGTAGTCGCGGGGGCTCGGCCGAGTCCACCAGTAGTGCAAATCCCAGCGATTCGCTGGTTGGCATTTCGATGCCCACCCAGACGTCCGAGCGTTGGATCGCCGATGGCGCCAACGTTGAGAAGTCCCTGAAGGACCTTGGCTACAAGACGGACCTCCAGTTCGCCAACGATGACATTCCCACACAGGTTTCCCAGATCGAGAACATGCTGACGAAGGGTGCCAAAGCGCTCATCATCGCAGCGATCGACGGCACCACCCTGACAGACGTCCTGGCCAAGGCCAAAGAGCAGAACGTCAAGGTGATCGCGTACGATCGCCTCATCAACGGAACGCCGAACGTTGACTACTACACCACCTTCGACAACTACACCGTGGGTGTTCAGCAGGCCACTTCCTTGCTGACCGGCCTGGGCCTGGTTGACGCCAGCGGCAACAAAGTTGAAGGCAAGGGCCCGTTCAACGTTGAACTCTTTGCGGGCAGCCCGGATGACAACAACGCCAACTTCTTCTGGACCGGTGCCATGGACACCCTGAAGCCCTACATGGATGCAGGCACCTTGAAGGTTCCCAGCGGCCAGACCAAGTTCGAGCAGGCAGCCATCCTGCGCTGGCAGGCACCTGTTGCCCAGAAGCGCATGGAAGATATCCTCACCTCCGCTTACAGCTCCGGAACCAAGCTGGACGGTGTGCTTTCCCCGTATGACGGCCTGTCCATCGGCATCATTTCCGCGCTGACCAGCACCGGCGGCTACTCCACCGGCAACCTGCCCGTAGTCACCGGCCAGGACGCGGAGAAAGGCTCCGTGAAGTCCATCATCGCCGGCGAGCAGTACTCCACCATCTTCAAGGACACCCGCCAGCTCGGCGCACAGGCCGTGAAGATGGTTGACGCCGTCCTCAAGGGCACCGAACCGGAGACCAACGACACCAAGACCTACAACAACAAGGTCAAGGTTGTCCCGGCCTTCCTCCTGAAGTCCGTCATCATCACCAAGGACAACTTCCAAAAGGAACTGATCGACTCGGGCTACTACAAGGAAGCCGACGTCAAGTAATCACGTCCCCGGTCTGTGGCCCCAAACCTCTGTGTTGCTTTACGCAGTGCGGCGGGGCCACAGCCTCCCATAGAGCCTGCCCGAGTCCTCGGCCCGGGCCAAGTTCCAACCAGTCAGCGGGAATTGACGATGAACGTACCCATTCTTCAAATGCGAGGAATCACCAAGACCTTCCCCGGGGTAAAAGCCCTTCAGGACGTCACCCTGGACGTCAACCGTGGTGAGGTTCATGCCATTTGCGGCGAGAACGGAGCAGGGAAGTCCACCCTCATGAAAGTGTTGTCCGGGGTCTACGCCCACAACACCTTCGACGGCGACATCCTCTTCGAGAACGAACCCTGCGAATTTTCGAGCATCACCGATAGCGAGAAGCGCGGCATCGTGATCATCCATCAGGAACTGGCCCTGAGCCCGTACCTGTCGATTGCCGAGAACATCTACCTCGGGAATGAGCTTGCCAGGAACGGCTGGGTGGACTGGCGGAAGACCAACCTTGAAGCCGCCAAACTGCTGGCACGTGTTGGCCTCAGTGAAAACCCGGTCACCCCCATCCAGCACATCAGCGTGGGCAAGCAGCAACTGGTGGAAATCGCCAAGGCGCTGTCCAAAGAGGTGAAGCTCCTCATCCTGGACGAGCCCACCGCTGCGTTGAACGACGAAGACTCGGACCACTTGCTGGACCTCATCCTGCACCTCAAGGGCCAGGGCGTCACCAGCATTATCATCAGCCACAAGCTCAATGAGATCCGCAAGGTGGCTGACGCCGTCACCATTATCCGCGATGGCAAATCCATTGAGACACTGCGCCTGGACCAAGGCCAGATCACCCAGGAACGCATTATCCGGGGCATGGTGGGACGCGACCTGGAGAGCCTGTACCCGGACCGGAACCCCAACATCGGCGAGGAAGTCCTCCGCATCGAAGACTGGACCGTCCAGCACCCCCAGGACCATTCCCGCATGGTGGTGAACAACGCCAGCCTCAACGTCCGCAAGGGTGAAGTGGTAGGCCTGGCCGGCCTCATGGGTGCCGGCCGGACCGAGCTGGCCATGAGCGTCTTCGGCCGGACTTACGGGCGGGCAGTATCGGGCAAGGTCTACAAGTACGGCCAGGAAATCGACACCTCCACTGTCTCCGACGCAATCGACCACGGGATCGCCTATGCCACCGAGGACCGGAAGCACTACGGCCTGAACCTGATCGAAGACATCAAACGGAATATCTCCATGGCTGCACTGAACAAGCTGGCCAAACGAGGTTGGGTGGACGGCAACAAAGAGACCACCGTCGCCAACCATTACCGGAAGAGCATGAACATCAAGGCTCCTTCCGTTGCTGCCATCACCGGCAAGCTCTCAGGCGGAAACCAGCAAAAGGTGGTGCTGAGCAAATGGATGTTCTCAGACCCCGACGTCCTCATCCTCGACGAGCCAACCCGTGGAATCGACGTCGGCGCCAAATTTGAGATTTACACCATCATCGCGGAGCTTGCAGCGGCAGGAAAAGCCGTCATAGTGATCTCCTCGGAGCTTCCGGAGCTCCTGGGCATTTGCGACAGGATCTACACCCTGTCCGCCGGCCACATCACCGGCGAAGTCCCCATCGCTGAAGCCACCCAGGAAACCCTCATGCACTTCATGACCCAAGAGAAGGAATAGCGAACATGTCCGCCCTACGAGAATCCCTTGGCTTCCTCACAAGCCGCCTCCGCCAGGTTGGCATCTTCGTCGCCCTGATCCTGATCGTCATCCTCTTCCAGGTGCTTACGGACGGCATCCTGCTCCAGCCGCAGAACGTCACCAACCTGGTGGTGCAGAACAGTTACATCCTGATTCTGGCCATCGGCATGGTGATGGTCATTATCGCCGGGCACATCGACCTCTCTGTCGGTTCCATCGCAGGCTTCATCGGCGCTGTTGCTGGCGTGATGATCGTCCATTGGGGCTGGGCGTGGTGGCTCGCCATCCCGGCCTGCCTCCTGGTGGGTGCGTTGGTGGGTGCGTGGCAAGGCTACTGGATTGCCTATGTAGGTATCCCGGCCTTCATCGTCACCCTTGCAGGCATGCTGATCTTCCGCGGCCTGACCCTCATTACCCTCAAAAACCAGCAGATCACCCCGTTCCCGAACGAGTTGCGTGCCCTGGGCGGCGGCTTCCTGCCTGACATCTCCGGCGGCACGTCCGTCCTGGAATGGCTGACAGTGATCCTGGGCGTCGGCGGTACGGCAGCTATTCTTTTCCAGGCCCTCAAGGAACGCCGGGTTCGCCGCAAGTTCAACCTTGAAAATGAACCGATGGCTTGGTTTGCCGTCAAGAACGGGTTCATCGCAATCCTGATGCTCATCATCACCTTCCTCCTGGCCAGCTACCGTGGCACCCCGATCGTCCTGATCGTCCTTGCTGTCCTGGTGATCGTGTACTCGGCACTGATGAACAACAGCATCTTTGGCCGCCACACTTACGCGATCGGCGGTAACCTCCACGCAGCCGAGCTCTCGGGCATCAAGACCAAGAAGGTCACCTTCCGCCTCTTCGTCAACATGGGTGTCCTCGCGGCCTTGGCAGGACTGGTCTTCACGGCCCGCCTGAACTCGGCGCAGCCCGCCGGTGGTACCGGGTTCGAACTCGACTCCATCGCTGCGGCCTTCATTGGTGGCGCCGCAGTGCAGGGTGGCATCGGAACAGTAGCCGGAGCCATGATTGGCGGCCTGATCATGGGCGTCCTCAACAACGGCATGTCCATCCTTGGCCTGGGCACCGATTACCAGCAGCTCATCAAGGGCCTGGTGCTGCTGCTCGCCGTCGGCTTCGACATCTTCAACAAGAACCGAACCGGTTCCGGTGGAGGCTCCACCATGGGCCGCCGGTTCAAATGGAAGACCACGCCGCCGGCAACCGCAACGTCCACGCCCGCCAAGGCGGAGCCCGTGGGCGTTGACGCTAAGTAGGAACCCATGTCACGCGGCGAACATCCGCCCCCAGCGGGGCTCCGGGCACAGTCCGGGGCCCCGCTGGGCTCGCCCGCGCTGCCAGCCAGGCCTCCCGTCATGGGGGACGTTGCCAGGATGGCGGGAGTTTCACATCAAACCGTTTCCCGCGTCCTGAACAACCACCCGAACGTCAGTCACCAGACCAAGCAACGCGTGGAATCGGCCATCTCCCAATTGGGCTACCGCCGCAACACCGCAGCCCGCAGCCTGGTCACACGCCGGTCCCGGACCATCGGAGTGCTTGCCTGTGAGACAGGCCAGTTTGGGCCCGCGAATACCCTCTTGGGAGTAGAACAAGCGGGCCGGGAAGCAGGGTACTTCGTCAGCATTGCGAACCTCCGCGAAGTGACCGACCACAGCGTTGAGGATGCCATGGCGCATTTCCGGAACCAGTCCGTTGACGGGATTGTCATCCTGGTCCCGCATCCGGATGTCCTGGCCGCCTTGCGCGAGGTTTCCTTTCCCGTGCCGATCGTCGCCGTCGGGGCCGGTGCCGGAAACCAGTTGACGGGGGCATCCCTGAACCAGCGGCTGGGAGCCCGCCTCGCGGTTGATCACCTGATCGGCCTGGGCCACCGCCGTATTGCGCACATTTCCGGCCCGCCCCACTGGATCGACGCCGCCGAGCGCATCACGGGATGGCAGGAGTCGCTGGAAAATGCCGGTTTGGACGCCGACGTCCTGCTGCGGGGTGGCTGGGATGCGGCCTCCGGCTACCGCGCCGGCCTTGAACTCATACAGCAGCGCAGCGTCACTGCCGTGTTCGTCGCCAACGACCAGATGGCGGTGGGTGTACTCCGTGCTGTCCAGGAATCCGGCCTGCACGTCCCTGGGGATATCAGCGTGGTGGGCTACGACGACCAACCCGAGGCTGAGTTCTTCATGCCGCCGCTCACCACCATCAAACAGGACTTCGAGGAACTCGGCCGCCGATGCATGGAGGCCGTGCTGCAGCAACTGGACGGGGACGGGGGAGCGGGCGACCAGATCGTCAACCCCCGCTTAGTGATCCGCGCAACTACGGCGGCCCCACTAAACTAGGAGCCATGACTTCCACGCCTGATACTGCTGCAGCCCGCGCCCGCCTTCTTGAACTCATCAAAGAACTGGCGGTGGTCCGCGGCAAGGTGATCCTCTCCAGCGGCAAGGAAGCGGACTACTACATCGACCTCCGCCGCATCACCCTGCACCACGAGGCCTCCAAGCTGGTGGGTCAGGTCATGTTGGCGATGATCGAGGACGCCGGCGTTTCAGTTGAGTGCGCCGGCGGGCTCACCATGGGTGCCGACCCCGTGGGTACCGCTGTGATGCACGCTGCTGCCGACGCCGGCCGTGCCGTGGACGCCTTCGTTGTCCGCAAGGCCCAGAAGTCCTACGGCATGGGCCGCCAAGTGGAAGGTCCCTCGGTTGAAGGCCGCAACGTGGTGGTCCTCGAGGACACATCCACCACCGGCGGGTCCGCACTGACCGCCGTCGAAGGTGTCCGCAAGGCGGGCGGCAACGTAGTAGCTGTAGCGGTAATCGTTGACCGCAACACCGGCGCCAAAGAGAAGATTGAAGCCGAAACCGGAGTGCCGTACCTCTTCGCCTTCGGCAAGGATGAACTGGGCCTCGACTAAGCCTATGCTTGCTGCGTGGACGTTCAGGTAGGGAAGCTCCCGGCGCCGCCGGAGGTGACTGAAAACCTCCCCGCACCGGTGAGCGAGGAACCGGAGAAGGCAGCGGATCCGGGCTCATGGGCCCGGATCCTTCCCTACGCTGCCCGGTTGAAGAAAACGTCCCGCCGTAACTTCCTCATCACCGCCGGGGCTTCGGGGGCGCTCGCAGCGGACATGCTTTTCACCCGTCGTGTGCAGGCCGAGCGGCGAGCCACCAAGATCCTCCGTGTGCCGGATCCGTACTCGGACGTTTACTTTCCCAAAGCCAGCTGGATCCTCTTCCCTGGTTACAAAACCAGTTGGGAAGAGGCTCAATGGATCCTCAACTCGCTGCGCCCCGCCCTGCATCAGCGGGGCCGCCTTGCCGCCGTCGGATATTCCAACCTGGGACTGGACGTGGACGAAATTGTCCGCGAAATCATCCTGCACGTCCGTGAGCTGAAACTGGAGAAGCTGTACTTTTATGGCCACAGTTTTGGCGGCATGCTCGCCACCCAGGTAGCTGCCCGCCTGCTGGAGCTGCACGGCGTCGAGACGCAATTGATCGTCCTGGATTCGAGTCCCTTCAGCCGCGCCGACGTCCTGGACCAGAGCTGGTTCGACGGCGTGGTGTTCCTTTACGAGAATGGCTTCCGGATCCCGTCGGTCCTGCGCGGGGGCTATGAACTGGGGGAGCGCGTGGCGCATAAGGATGAGCGGACGTGGCGGCAAATCCTCGATCAATCCCTGGAGCAGCTCTCGCCGATCGCCCCCTCCAGCGTGCTGATACAAACGGAATCGGCGTACATTTACCATTTCGACGGCCTCCGGCTGGCAGGAAAAATCGGTGGGGCCAAGATGGCCTTCATTGGCAATGCCAAGGACGCCACCGTGGATTATGAGTCGGCGCGTGCGGGGTGGAGCAAGGTCTTCGGGCCAAACATGGTGATGCCCACGCTCAGCACGGAAGGCGCCCGGCCCGCCCACGCCAGCCCGCAGTGGAACGGGGGCATCTACCGGCCACTGCTGGAACGCGTGCAGGATGAGCTCCAGCCGCTCCCGCCTGAGCCCCGGGAACCGTCATACCAAGAACCGAATGGCAAGGTCATCCGCCCGGCCTAGGTGAACTTTTGTACAAGTGAGCTCTGTACTCGAGTACAGGGTGGATATACCCGATCCTCCGTAGCGTCGTTCTTGACAGGAAATAAGAACGAATTTCGAGGAGCGAAGTATGAACGGCCTACAGCTCACGGGCATCAGCCGCAGCTTCGGTGACCGCAGGGTCCTCCACGATGTGGACCTCACGGTCCATCGCGGGGAGATCGTGGGATTCATCGGCGGCAACGGTGCAGGTAAGACCACCACCATGCGCGTGATCCTTGGTCTGCTGACCCCGGACCACGGCGAAGTCACCTGGGAGGGCTTGCCCATCACGGCCAGGGACCGGAGGCGCATCGGGTACATGCCCGAGGAACGCGGCCTCTACCCCCAGATGCCGGTGAGGGATCAGATCATTCACTTCGCCTTGCTGGAAGGGCACCAACCCGAAGCCGCGCGTGGGGTTGCAGACGAACTCATAGCCTCCCTTGGCCTCCAAGGCCGTGAGCAGGCACTGGTTCAGGACCTCTCCTTGGGAAATCAGCAGCGCGTCCAGCTGGCGGTCGCCCTGGTTGGTAACCCGGCCCTGCTGGTGCTTGACGAGCCATTCTCGGGACTGGATCCCCTCGCCGTCGAAACGATGTCCCGCCTTATCCGGGAGCAAGCAGACCGGGGCGTCGGAGTTCTGTTCTCCTCGCACCAACTGGAGCTCGTAGAGCGCCTGTGCGACAAAGTATGCATTCTGGACCGCGGTCGAGTGACGGCAAGCGGCAGCGTCGTAGAGCTGCAGGATGACGGAAAGAGCCGCTGGAAACTCGGTTTCTCCCGGGCGGCAGATTCATTCGCCGCCGAAGTGTCCATGGCCCGCGGCGTCAACGTGGAGATCTCTGCGGCCGACCGTACTACGGTGCTCGTCTCCGTGGGCGGCTCAGGGCGGGATGTGCCCGGCGAAATCCTCGCAGCAGCGCAACGGCACGGCGGGCTGAAGAGCATCGTGTCCGCGCAGAGGTCTTTGGCAGATCTGCTTGCCGGCAAATTCATGCTGTCCCATCCAGGTACCACCCCGGGGGCGGAGCGCTCCCTCGACAAAGTTGGAGTATCGCAATGAGCACAACAACATTTGATCGCACCACCCGCAGCGCCGCTCCCTCGTCCGGCAGTGGGCTACGCGAGACGCGCCTGATCATACGGCGCGAGGTCCTCACCAGGCTGGGTAACCGCACAATACTCACGGCAACAGGACTCCTGGCACTTTTCGCCGGCGCGGCTGCCGGGATCGGCGGATGGTTCCTGGTGGATTCGCTGGGTGGGGCTGGAGCAATGGACTTTGATCCTCGGGCCATCTTCGCCACCGCCATGATCAGCGCATTGCTGGCCTCCCTGGTCTACTCGGCATCGAGCCTGACCTCCGGGGTGGTAGAGGAGAAGTCATCCAGGATCGTGGAGATCCTCCTCACCAAGATCGGCATTGTCCCGTTGCTGGCCGGAAAGATGATCGGCATAGGGCTGGTCACCCTTGTCCAGCTGCTGGCGATCGGCGGAACCGCCGTGGTGGGGTTCAGCGTGGTGGGGGGCTGGTCCCTGATCAACGTCGCCGTAGGCCCGAGCCTGCTGTGGTTCCTCCTCTGGTTCCTCCTGGGCTACGTGATATTCGCAGCTTTGAACACCACGCTGGCTTCTACTGTGTCCCGGCAAGAAGACCTGGGCACGGCGGTCATGCCGCTGTCCGTCCTGCAGATGGTGCTCTTGGTGGTCTCCCTTTACGTCCTGCCCATGAACATGGGGAACCCGTGGCTGGAAGGACTGTCCTTCGTGCCGCTGTTCTCCTCCTACCTCATGCCGATGCGCTTCGCACTGGAAGACGTGTCCGCCTGGGAGATGGTGCTTGCCGCCGGCGTATCGGTGGCAGCGATACCTGCCCTGTTCTGGTTGGCCACCGTGATTTACCGGAACAACGCCCTGCGCACCGGCTCCCGTGTCTCGCTCCAGCAATCCCTGACCTCCGACGAGATGGCCTAACCCCCACCCCGTCACTTAGTCCACAAGCCCGAATCATTGGGTCTCTCCAGATAGGAAAAACCATGTCTGACAACAAGCGCAACCAGTCACTGGCCACCAAAAAGCTTCTCCGCAACGTGGCCCTTCTGTTGATCGGTGTCCTGGCCGCATACGCGGTAACCGCCCTGCTGCTCTGAAGGAGACCCTCATGATGATTGACACAGCCCCGCACCCGCAGTCCATCACGCCGGCCGCCCTCCGCGCGGCCGATGTGGCCACCACCGTCCTTGCACGCCACGGCAGGGAGGCAGTGGAAGAGATTACCCCGGCCGCCTTTGCAGGCCGCAACGGCACCTGGAACATGAAGCTGCGGAGTGGGGAAAAGGTCTTCGTCAAGCAGATCTCCGCACAGGCCTCCGGCCCGGCGGCCTTTGACCGCTCGGTAGCCTTCGCCGCCTTTGCAGAGCAGTCCCCCCACTTCGCGCCGGCAACGCCACAGCTCATTGGAAGCGACACCGGGAACGGCCTCCTGGTTTTTGAGCACTGCCCAGGAACCAGCCTGGCGCAGCTGCTGGTGGAGGAGACCATGCCGGACAGCTTCCCGGAGGAAGCCGGCGCGTTGCTCGCCCGGCTCCACTCCGGGCCCGCAGCCGGATTGGAGCGCTCCGCACCTCCCAGCCCGCCGGTGGAAATGCTCGCAGTAGGCGTTCCGCACGCTCGCTACCTCGACTTCACCATGGCGGAGATGGCCCTCTGGGCTGAACTGCAGAACGATCGGGAACTGGTCGCCGCTGCGGGGCTGCTAAGGGCCACGGAACGGAAACACCAGGAACGTCCCATCCATGGCGACCTGCGACTTGACCAGTTCCACGTCCACAGCGGAGAGCTATGCGTCCTCGACTGGGAAGAATTCGGACTCGGCGATCCCGCCCGGGACCTGGGAATGCTGGCAGGCGAATGGATCTACCGGGCGGTCCTGGACACGGTCACCACCCGCGGAGGAGCCTCCGCACCCCCCGCCAGGTTCGACGACGAGAGCGCCTCGGCACGCATCGCCGAGCGGATGGCAGCCATTGTTCCGTCAATCCGACGGATGTGGACCTCGTATGCCGATCATGCCAACTACCACGATCCGGAGCTGCCGGTTCGGGCTACCGCCCACCTGGGATGGCATCTGGTGGACCGAACCATCACCCGGGCCCCGATGGTGTCCCGGCTACCCGGCATCGAACGGGCTGCTGCGGGTGTTGGGCGCGAGGCACTGCTAACACCTGGCCACTATGTCAAAGCCCTCGGTTTCGAAAGGACACCTCGATGACGGTCATGCTCAACGCTCCCACACAGACTACATTCGAGCAGGTCTCATTCGAACAGGTACTGCAGGTCCTGAAACACCGGATTTCCATCGATGTTCGCGAGCTCACCGCCACCATAGACGCCACCAGACTCAGAGCAACCAGCCACACCGAGCTGCGCTCGCAACTGGCCGGAGCGATCTACACCCATCTGCACATCGGGCACCCAGGCATCGAGGCGGTGCCGGGCACTGGACACCAGGACCTGGCCGCGGCGCTGATTGCAGGCATCCCGCACCGCACGGTTGTTCAGGCAGCGACAGGACAGGCATCCGTTCAGGCAGCGTCGAAGAGGACGCAGCTGGGGACTTCGGTCCAAGGCGTTCCGCACCAGGTGGTGGAGCTATCCGGAGTGAAGGTCCTCTTTCCCGAGGAGGCACTGGTACGCAACCCCCTGGATGAGATCGTGGGGGTGCGTGTTCCCAGTTGGCGAAGCCGCACCACCCCCGGATTCCTCCTTGCACTCGGTGCCCACGGATCCATGAACCCTGCGGCCGCTTCAAGGCTCTATTTGTCCTGTTCCACGGCAGCAGAAGCTCTTGAAATGTGGCCGAAGATTCTTGGAGCCCTTGCCGCCAGCGGGCTAGGCCATCAGGTCAAGACCCTCTCCTCATCCCTTGCTTTCCCCCGCAGTGACGCGATGGTCATTTACATGTCAGCCAAACATGCGGACGCCGTGGCTTCCCTTGTTCGTCCTGCCCTGAGGTCCTTGTCCGGGCCGGACGCCCCTGCCTCGGTTTTCACCCATAGCGTCCACGACCGCCTGGCACTTGCCATGGAACCAAACGATCCGCGGCCGGGGTACCGGGGGCTCAGCTTCGGACAACACCGCTCGCGGGTACTGACGGACGCGCTACTCCGTGCGTCTGTGGAAAAGACCGACCTCCAAGCCGCCTGGGTTCTGGAAGCCCATGCGGCCTGCATCAACCCTCACCAGCCCGGATACAACGCCGGCCAGTGATGAAACCGGGCAGCGGCCCGCCGCTGCCCGGCACCCAAAAACCTCCCATGAGGAACCCAAAAAGAAAAAACCCATTCCCACTGAGTGGGAAGCAAAGAAAACAGGAGACACCATGTCCAACGCAGTTGTTAACTTCCACCAGGCCAACCTGACCGATCTGGCACGCGCCCACAGCACCTTCGCGGCTGCCGACGAGCTCGGCGGCGACGCTGCCACCGAAGCTCCGGCAACCTCACCGCTGTGCATCGGCATCATTGTTGGCGCCACCCTCGGTGCCGGCTGCTAAGTCACCCCTGGCACCACCGCAACAAAAGCTTTCACCCAGTAGCAACCCCGGACGCACCCAACCACGTGGTGCCATCAAAAGGAGACACCAGCATGACTCACGCCATCACCAACATCCCGCAGGCCGACCTCACGGACCTGGCCCGTGCGCACAGCACCTTCACGGCTGCTGACGAGCTCGGCGGCGACGCTGCCACCGACGCGCCGGCCACCACGCCGTTCTGTGCTGGGGTGATCATCGGCGCAACCCTGACCATGGGCTGCTAGGCAACTCAAACACGGGGAAGGCGCCGGCGAGGTGGTGGAAACATCATCACGCGGGCGCCTCCTGACCCATAACTGACCCACCCACCCCTCGTGAATGCTGAGACCTGCCATGACAACCACTGACAGCAGTCCTCGTCCAATATGGGCGGACCTCACCCTCGAAGCCTTCGGATACTCCAAGGTTGCCCTGATTCTCACAGGCTCGGCAGTCACCCAAGTTATGCCGTTCTGGATTGAGTGGGCGGTTTCAGCGGCGCCGGAAACGGAATTCAAGGTGGTCATGCGGGATTCCGCACAGCGTTTCATCACCCGTCACAGCATTGAGTCCCGCTTGAAATCCCGTGTACAGGCCGATATCTGGGGGGAAGAGCTCATTGCTGCACACATCGATTTGGCAGAGTGGGCGGACCTGATCCTGGTCTACCCGGCAACCCTTGACTACTCATCGCGCCTGGCTCACGGCATAGCCGATTCGCCGTCCTTGCTGGCAGCAATGACAACGGAAGCCCAGGTCTGCATCGCTCCGGCCTTGCCGCCCCGGGCCTTGGCGAACCCTATCGTCGCCGAGACCCTCGGGAAACTGCGCATGCCGGAAAACTTCCTGGTCATTGACCCCGTCCCTGGCCCCAGCGAGTCCAGCGACGTCGCCCTGGCCTGGGTGCCGCCGTCGTTCCCATCCGTGCTGCGCCGGCTGGAAGAGGAACGGCTCCTCCGTGCGGGGATGACCAAAGAGGCGGCTACTGTATGAGCGCCGCGATGGATTCCCGGCAGAAACCAGTCATCCACTCCACCCGGACCGAGTTGCTGTCCACCGGTGTATACGAGGTAGGCGGGGCTTATGAATGGGTCCACAGCCTGGGCGTCGGAGCGCCCATCCCTTTCTCGTCCCTGCCCATCAGCATCGATCCCGCGCCCGGCGCTGACCTCTTGGTGGTAGGCATCGGGGGTGATCGCCACCGTTCATACTCGACGCCGGCAGGGTCAACGGTCTTCGACCTCATCACGGCGGGGGTGCCCGCAAACCTCCGGGCGGCAGGGCGGGCATGGGGCACTGCCCTGAGCGTTCTCCATGAAAATGCTTCCCTCATCGACTTTCCGGGAAGTACTCCACGAACCGTCCAGCGGGCGGAGGTATGGCTGGGAGGTGCATGGGAGCCGGCCCGCGAAGTTTTGGGCGACCCCGGCCTGCAAGAGATCCGTCGATGGATCAAACGCGTACTTTCCGGCCCCCGCCAAGTCATAGCTCACGGATATCCGGGGATGGCCCATTGGGTGGTGACCCCTGATGGTGCAACGGGGTCGCTCCTCACCGGCGAGGACGTGGGGCTTGCCCACCCGGAATATGACATTGCTTGGGTGCTGGGGGAGATGGCGGAGCTGCATGCATTCCACCCTGTTCTGCGTCCAGCCCTTGAAGAACTGCGCGCAGGGTTCCTTGAGACCTGCGGAGAAGCTCCCGGACCGTCCGAGATTGGCCCGGCATTGGCCTTCAGGATCGCCCAGCATGCCTACGACTGGCACCACTATGCCGGCGCAGGAGAGGCCCAAGCGAAGGCGCTGCTTCACTTGGCTGGCTGGTACCTGGCCAGCCCGGCTGCGGACACCACCCCGGAGATGCGATGACTACCCCTACGATTCTTGGCACATTGGACGGCCGGGCCGTGCACGGCATGCAGCTGGACAGGGGAACACAGCTGATCGCGGTTCACGATCCCTCCGCGCGCATCCTCTCCGTCAGTCTGGGCGTGCCAGCGGGAATGCGCCATGAAAGGCCGGGGGAGGAAGGCATGCTGCACCTCCTCGAACACATGGTCTACCAAGACAGTGAGAACACCACGGCGTCCGAACGGCAGGCTTCGGTTCAGAAAGCCGGCGGAATCCTGGGCGGGAACACCCACATGGACTACTCCGAATTTTACGAGTCCGGTCCCACGGGACACCTCGAACAGATCTCACGTCGCTTGGTTGAGCAAGTCTTCCAGCCCGCACTGACCCAGGAGCAGATTGCGGAGCAGATAGACGCCGTGGCCACAGAACGGGCGCAGCGTTTGGCTCCGGCACCCGGGGGCATCCTGCCCTGGCCGCACCTGACGGCGCAATATTGGGCGGACCACGCCAACGGTCATGACGGCACCGGAGATCGTGATCTGGCATCCCGGGTCACCAGTGAAAAGCTACACGCACTTCATCGCCGCCTTTATCCTCCCTCGGGGGCGGTTTTGACGGCCGTGACATCTGAAGACCCTCTGAAGACGCTCCGGTTTCTGGCGGCACCGTTCTCTGGAATTTCAGACCAAGCGCCCGTCGTCCCTGTGGTGCAGGAGTCCGTGCGCAGGGGTGGTTCGGCGTCCAGGATCTGTTCCGGCGGAGCCACCTCCACTCGTTTACTTTCCGCCACGGCTGCAGCGTTGGGTCACTCCGCAGGCCCGGATCTCCTCGGTGACCTTGTGGCAGCTGAGCTGCTGTCCCAGCAGGATGGCCTGGACGCCAGCGCCGGCTTGTTTGGCCCGGGGGACCTTACCCGGGATGATCTATTCGTCCTGGTGGACGACACCGGACAGGCCATAGACCCTTCCGAGAGATTCCGGGCGCTCGCGATCGCCGATGATGCGGTGATGATCCTTGCGGCCCGTCGCGCCGTTCTCCGGATGGAAAGGTTCACGCACGATGACCAACGGCTCGCCCGGACCGTCACCCGCGACGTGCTTCTGAGGGGGACGCCGACGTTCGCCGTTGAGCTGGCGGATACACTCGCCAAAATATCCGACGACGCCACGCGGCTCAGGCCGTTGGTCACCGCCGCGGCATGGCGTCTCGCCGAGCAGGAGTCCGTGTCAGTCATCGTCCAGCCTTCCGAGGAGGTTCTCCGATGATCATCACTCGCCGCTATCTGGCCCAGGTTGACCGGCGTTCCCGCTTCACCACGGTGTCCATGGGCTGGCGAACCGCTTCCGACGGCGTCCCGCACCTGCGTAGCGCCGTTTCCACGGCAGGTGAACGCTGCGGGCCGGCCAAGCAGCCGGTTGCCTTGACGTGGACGCCCGGCGATGGGGCCGTGGTCATGACTGCCACCCTGCCGGAGGCGGCGGTAGGGAGCTGGCTTGACCATGTCATCAATACCGAACACCCGGGAAGAGGGGAAGTGGGTGATCCCGTGCTTGCTGTGGTGGGTTCTTCCGGCGTTCTGGAAGAGCTTGAGGACAGCGTGTTGGAGCGGGAGGGAGAAGGGCCTCCAGTCCCGCAGTCTGCCTTCCGGAGCACCATGAGGCAGACAACGGCCCAGGGATTTGAGCAGACCTTTGTCATTGGGCAGGATCCCGCAGGCGACGTTGGGTTCGCTGCTACTTTTCTTGCCATCTGCCTGGTGGCCGGAGGACCGGGAACCTTGCTGCCAAACGCGATTCAACAGTCCGGGCACCAGGCTGTACTCCAAGCCAGCCGGGGGCTGCAGGCCTCCACACCGACAGTGATGTGGCAGGTCATCACGTCCCGGCCCAACAGTACGGCCATTCTGGACACAGCGCTTTCCGCAGTGGCGGACTACAGGATTGCGGACCACTGGGAAGCAGTGGAGCAGGCAAGGGAGTTTGCGCGGACAAATCTGAACCGGGCGTGGCAGTCCCCGCTTGAACTGGCACGGTCCCTCGCCCACTACGAGGTGATGGGGTGGGGTGGGGAGCTTATCCGCAACCCGGACACGTCCCTCGATGGGGTGGGTTCCGCTGCCATCGAAAAGGCAGTCGAGGGCTTGGTTCGGCCCATCAAGGAGGTCCTTGGACGCAGCTAGTGCGTGGTGATCCTCAGGAATCCAGCCTTGACCGCGAACCGGGGCTAAGGTCCACCAGCCCGCCCTCAACGGCCGCAACAAGAATCTGTACCCGGTCCCGCACGCCGAGCTTCTCCATGACGTTCACGAACCGTGCTTTGATGGTGGATTCGGTCACGAAGAGCTCCGCAGCCATCTCGCGGTTACTCATTCCCCGTCCAAGCAGCTGGATTACCTCCAACTCCTTCTTGGTCAGCGCGTCCACGAGCTTGGGGTCCGGAACAACTTCGGCAGGGACGGACTCCGCCAGCCCTGTCACCACATGCCGTGTCACTTTGGAGGACAATACGGACTCACCTGCCATCACATTATGGATGGCGGCGGTAATTTCTTTGGGCAACGTGTCCTTGACGAGGTAACCCGACGCTCCGGCACGCAGTAAATCCACCACGTAGCGATCGGTGGAGAAGGTGCTCAACCCCAGGATGGCAATTTCCGGGAATTCTGCATGAATTTGCGCTGTTGCAGCCACGCCATCCATGACCGGCATCTGCATATCCATCAGAATCACGTCCGGACGAAGCGCAGCTGCCTGGACCACGGCCACGCGCCCATCAGATGCCTCGCCGACAACCTCGATGGACGGGTCGGACGAGAGATAGTCCCGCAGGATCTCCCGGGCCAACAGCTCATCATCCACCAACAAAACCCGCGTCATACTGATCCCCCAATGTCAGTCACGGAGCCCATCTTCCCACAGATGTGATCATGCATTCGAAGAGGCTAATCCTTCCAACGGGATGGACACCGCGGTGGTCCAGCGCTCCTCGCTAAGGCCCACGTCCATGAACCCGCCAAACACTTCGCAGCGGGCACTCATCGCCTCAAGCCCAGTCCGGGAAGACATGATCGGCTCGGCTTTGGAAACTGTATTCTCCGATGTGAGCTGCACACGATCAGCCCCTACGGCCAACCGCAGGTCCACCACCCCGGACGGGTCCGCGTGTTTAAGCACGTTGGTCCCCATTTCCCGTACCGTCCGGCGAAGCGCCTGGCGCAGGCTGGCCGGGATGCGGGCTACTTCACCTTCGACCACCAAACTAACCTGGAAGCCCGCACGGTCCAGTGCTTCCACAACTCCGTCCAGATCGTGAACCAAGCCAACCGCAGTAGTGGTTTCACCGGACATGGCAGGAGCGTCCAGAAACCCAGCGGTTTGTCCTTCACTGCCCGGTATCTGTGGGAGGCCTCCCGGCTCGTCCCTTTCTTCGTCCTTGAGGAGGGTCACCAGGCTACGCAGATCCTGAAGGGTCTGCTGCGCTGCAGTCCCTATGCCTTCCAGGATTTGGGATGTCTTGGCTGGGTCGTTCACGAACTCGGCGCGCCGCGCCTGCATGGCGATGATGGTCACGTCGTGGGCCACGATGTCATGAAGCTCGTGGGCGAGGCGGGTCCGTTCCTCACTCCGGACTAGCGCCTGTTGCTCCTGCAAATCACGGATATGGTGTGTGCTTTGCTCATAGCGGTGCCGGTAGACGTTGACGCTGCGCCATGCCGCGGCCGCAAGGAAGACCACCAGCGCCAGCAGAACCGCCGGTTGGTCAGCCATCTCCGGAGTTGATATGTACAAACCCAGCAAGACACTGGGCACGAACAGCGAGAAATTGATGGCAAGCTTCCACGGAAGAAGGAAGGAACAGAAGGCCACCACCACCATGGTGGGGAAGATCATGGCCACCACAAGGGACGCGTCCCCGCCCAGCGCCGTGATGACGGCCAGAGCCAGACACCAGGCAACAGCGGATTGCACGGCGCCGAGGAGGAGCGCCAGGAGCGGCAGGTACGGGACTACCAGCTCCAACCAGCCCTGGAACGACGAAAGATCGTGCTGTTGCCAGCGGATCCCCAACACCAGGAAAAGTATGGTTGCCAGGACGATAGCCGAGCGAAGAACCCACCCACCGGGAAGGGGTTTGACGTCAGCGAGCCAGTTCGTCCTACTCATCCACCCAAGTATTACAGAGCCAGCGATTCGACCTCGACGGCGGTGAGGCCCGCCTCGCGCAGAAAGCTCCGCGCGTCGCCGAACTCCTGCGCAAAGCCGGCCAGGAAGTGCTGCATGGCAGCTTCCGGGCTCTGCAGGATCATCAGCTCGGGGCTGAAGTACTCTGCCGGTGTTGCGGGAACGCTGAGCCGCCACGTTTCTGCCATAACTTCCAGGACGTCCGGCAAGTTGGCTGTGGTGGCGGCATAATCCGCCACTACCTGGTCCTCGGTTCCACCGGATGCCAGAAGAGCTATCGCTGACACCACACCCGTCCGGTCCTTGCCCAGTGAACAGTGCACCAAGGTGCGTTTGCCACGAGCCACCGGTCGCAGGGCGTCGGCCACCCACTCGGGACGCAGCCGGATCCACCCCAAATACAGCTCGCCAAGGTCCTGGGGCGTCTCGACGGATTGGAGTGATCCGGCAATGGCGTTCGGGTCCAGCGGGTTATGGATGAGCTCGACGGCGGGCGGGACGACGGCGGCCCTCACGCCTACGCCGTCGTTGTTGTTCTGAACCATCCACGGAACCAAAGAGCGCTCAAGCTCACTCCGCAGGTCCACAATGGCCTGGATGCCGTGCTCCGCCAGGAAATTCGACGTCGCCGCGGCATCCAAACCGAACGGCTGGCTTCCCCTGAGAATCCGGCCACCGGCCAAAGGACGCAGATTGAGCACAGCCATTGTCTGTCCTCGTTGTCTTAGATTTGGCTCTTGAGATCGGCCACGGAGTTCAGGATCTGGTTGGGCCGGAACGGGAAGGACACGATCTCTTCGCGTTGGGTGATGCCGCTGAGCACCAGGACCGTGTGGAGGCCCGCTTCCATGCCGGCCACGATGTCCGTGTCCATGCGGTCGCCGATCATTGCCGTGGTCTCGGAATGCGCGTCGATCTGGTTCATGGCGGAGCGGAACATCATGGGGTTCGGCTTGCCCACAATGTAGGGCTCCCGGCCCGTGGCCTTGGTGATCATGGCCGCTATGGCACCGGTTGCCGGCATGGGGCCGTCCTTGGAGGGGCCGGTGGCGTCCGGGTTGGTGGCGATGAAACGGGCGCCGGCCAGGATATGGCGGACGGCCATGGTGATTGCTTCGAACGAGTAGGTGCGGGTCTCGCCGAGCACCACGAAATCGGGATCGGTGTCAGTGAGGATGAACCCGGCCTCGTGAAGGGCAGTTGTAAGACCGGCTTCGCCGATGGTGTAGGCGCGGTTGCCCGAGTCCGAGGACTGGACCTGGTCCTTCAGGAACTGTGCGGTGGCCAGCGCAGAGGTCCAGATGTTTTCCTCAGGGACTTCCAGGCCGGACGCGCGAAGGCGGGCTGCGAGGTCGCGAGGCGTGAAGATGGAGTTGTTGGTCAGAACCAGGAAGCGCTTGGACGTGTCCACCCAGCGCTGGATGAGCTCAGCGGCACCGGGAATCGCCTGGTTTTCGTGAACCAGGACGCCGTCCATGTCCGTGAGCCAGCATTCGATTTCGTGGCCATTCCGGTACACCGATGTGGACGTGGTTTCTTCTGCCATATTTGCCTCCGGCTGGGATTGTTTGTGCACTGCCACCCAGTCTTTCACCAATCTGCTGCCCCAACATCCTGAAAGCCCCCTTATGTGGGAAGTTCTGCCCATGTGGATAACCCTTTTGACTTGTGTCGTGCGCGTTGGGCTGGTCTACGCTGGTTGCGGCGCTGGTGTGCCACCACCTTGGGTCGGGGGATCGACATGGTGGATTAGTATGTCGCCGCGCTCCCGCAGGTCCCCACTTACCGCATGTGAAAGGGCCTGTCATGAGCAACAACAACGGAGCACCGCAGCCTCCCTATAACCCGGACGGTGTGCCGCAGCCGCGTTACGACACCGGCAAGGACCAGCACAGCCAGTACCAGCCGGGCCAGACGCAGCCCATGTACCAACCGGAAGCCCAGACTGAGGCGTTCCCGACGCAACCTGCCGCCACCCAGGCATTCCCGGCGCAGCAGCCACAGAACCAGCCCGGGCAACACCCCGACGGCGAGTACGCCGAAACCGTGCACCGCTATCCCCAAGGGCAACAGGGGCAACAGGGGCAGCCAGGTTATCCAGGTCAGCCGGGCTTCCCGCCGCCGGGCGGCGGCTACCAGGTCCAGCCGGGATACCCGGGTGGACCTGGTGGATCCGGCGGACCCGGCCAGAACCCGGGCGACCACAACAGGAAGTCGTTGTTCTTCATCCTGGGTGGTGTGGCCGTCGTCGTGATCATTGCCCTGGTGGTGACATTCACGTGGCTGGTTCCGTCCATGACCAAGCCCACGGCGGTGGATAGTCCGGTGCCGTCGGTGACTTCCTCCGACGAGGCGTCCGAGGCGGCAGCGGAGCCTTCTGCCGAACCTTCCGGCGAAGCCTCCGCTTCCTCTGAAATCCCCGCTGAAGCCATCCCCCTGCCTGAAGTTTGGAACGAACTTGCCGGACCCAGCAACGTTCCGGCAGACGGTGATCCGCTGTTCAGCAAGTGGGTCACAGGCGAATCGTCCTTCCAGTACTTGGCCGAGTGGACCCACGACGAGTCGTTCGGCATCACCAAGGACCCCACTACCGGTGAGGAGATCCAGAAGAAAGCACAAGGGACCGTGGAAGCTGACGGGGACGGGATTGCGCTCGCCTACGCGTTCTTCGCTGAGTCAGAAGAAGGCAAGTACGGCAAGGATCCCGCAGAGGTCAAGAAGGCCATCCAGGACATCGAAGCCCGCTTCAAGGGGATGACCGCAAGCGAGCTGCCCCAGAACCTGGTGGGCCATAAGTGCACGGCCGACTTCAAGACCAGCATGCCGGAAATCCGGGAGTTCCGGCGCGGTGCAGCCGTAGTAATTGGCTTCACCTGCACCAATGCCCGCGGCGAAGCGATTCAGGCCGTGAACCTGTTCTCCGTGACACCGTGGGGAACCCCGCAGATGCTCGGCGTCAGCGGGCACAAGGAATACTGGGACGCCCACCCCGGACTCTTTGAGCAGTTGGGCAACTCCTACCGCATCAATAAGTGGAAGATGGTCTAAGGGCCGCCCAACTCCGCGCGCTCAGGCAGGCAACGGGGCAGGGCTAAAGTTGAGGGGTGACTGACCTTCCCCCCAACTCAGCCCTGCCCACGCCTGCCGTGTCTCCTCTGGAGATCGCACCGGAAGGTGAGGCAGAACCGAAAGCCGAGGTCGGCGTCGGGCCTTGGGAGGGTGCCTGGCCGGAAGGCGAGCACTGGGATCCGGACCTGTTGAGGGATGGTGACCGCCGCAACGTGGTGGACCAGTATCGCTACTGGAAGCACGAGGCGATCGTGGCGGATTTGGATTCCAAGCGTCACGATTTCCACATTGCGATCGAGAACTGGCAGCACGACCTCAACATCGGCACAGTGGTGCGAACCGCTAACGCCTTCCTCGCCAAAGAAGTACACATTATTGGTCGACGCCGGTGGAATCGTCGCGGCGCCATGGTCACCGACCGCTACCAGCACGTCCGCCATCACCCCACTGTTGAGGACTTTGTCCAGTGGGCTGAGGCGGAGGGCCTGGCGGTCATCGGCATCGACATCTTCCCGGATTCGGTGCCGCTGGAAACCTACGACCTTCCCAGGAACTGTGTGCTGGTGTTCGGACAGGAAGGCCCGGGGCTGACGCCCGAGGTGCACGATGCCGCCGTCGCCACGCTGTCCATCGAGCAGTTCGGCTCTACCCGCTCCATGAATGCGGCTTCCGCCGCGGCCATTGCCATGCACGCGTGGGTCCGCCGGCACGTGTTCCAGCAGCCCGTCAGCTAGCCGAGCTGTCAGTATCGCCCCGGGCAGCTGCGGTCCTAATTGTCTTTGAGAGTCGCTTTTCCGTCGACGATCTGGATCTCACCTGAGACGCGGGCTTCCCTCACCTCAACATGGGGCTCCCATTTGGGGGTGGCCTCGTTGCCGCGGTTTACTTCGTAGCTAACCGTAGCTTTGCCCTTATCCTCTGACTGGATGTACCAAACGTCCTTGGACAGGGAGAGCGTGAAGGTGGGCTCTTGGTCGATGGTCCACTTAACATTGCGGGTGGGGCGGGACTGGTACAGATTGAATCCGGAACAACCGCTGCTGAACGACTGTGTGGTAGTAGCCGGAGCTGACGCGATGCATGCATCCCGCTTCTTTTGGAGAAGGGCCTTTGTCTCGTCCAGGAGGAGCTGGCTGGGCAGTACCTTCAGGGTTTCGGAAGTGTCGGAAATCCTCCGGTCGATGCTGACCAAGGCTTTCTTCTCTTCAACTGTTGTGTATTTGTCCCCGGATATACCGAGTTTGTACTCACCGGGAAAAGCCGGCAGGAGCAGCTGGGAACCCGTCAGTGAGCTTCCTGACTCAGGGGCCGCTACGTCTACGCCGTTAACGGTGAACGTCTTCACTGGGCGGTTGGAACTGAGCCGGATTTTCTGGAAGTTCTTGGCCCCTACCTTCCATTCGCCGTCAGGTGACTTGGTCATCATCAGGATGTTCTCCTGCTTTCGGCCGTTCTGGGTTACCTCGGCCCTGACGTACTCGCCCTTTGACTCAAGGATCCGGAAGCCGTCAATGTGCTGGCCCGCTTCCTTGTAGACGTTGTCCTGCAGGAGAACCGCCTCATTCTCCGGGACACCCGGATCCGATACGCTCAACGCCTTCTTGGCATCCCCGTCTACAAGGGCCTGGAAGTACGTAGTAGCAGCCGTGCCACCGTCTTTAGCCGGCGTAAACAGGAAGACCAGCCCGACTGTGGCGGCCGCCAGGACTACCGCTGCTCCGGCTGCGATGGCAATGATCACCGTACGGCTCAGTGTGCGTTTCGGCTGAGGTGGGAAGGTGCCCGGCTGCTGGTAAGGGCCGTTTGGATGCTGGTAGGCGCCGTAGGCCGGGGGAGGAGGCGGGCCGGATGGGGCCGACATGGGGCGCGGTTCGTTGTTGGCGTTCGAGGGGTTCTCCATCCGAGAAGTATATCCATCGTGTGGATGAATCGGGGTTGCCGTGCTGAACGCCGACTCGGCGGAAGTGTTAAGAGCCCCCAGTGACCCGAAACACGGCGTCCCGGCGGATATCGATAGGATGGGTGCTAGCCGTAAGCGGTCTACTCCAGGGTTACCAACCCACAGACGAATTCAGCATAGGAGTCACCATGCCCATTGCAACCCCAGAGATTTACTCCGAGATGATCGACCGCGCAAAGGCTGGCGGATTCGCTTTCCCCGCAGTCAACGTCACGTCGTCGCAGACTCTGAACGCTGCGATACGCGGTTTCGCCGAGGCAGAATCCGACGGCATCATCCAGGTTTCCACCGGTGGCGCAGCCTACTGGTCCGGCGCCTCGGTCAAGGACATGGTTGCCGGTTCCCTCGGTTTCGCCGCGTTTGCCCGCGAAGTTGCCAAGAACTACAACGTCAACATCGCCTTGCACACGGACCACTGCCCGCAGGACAAGTTGGCAGACTTCGTCCTCCCGCTGCTTTCCGCTTCGGAGGAAGCAGTCAAGGCCGGCAAGGACCCGATCTTCAACTCGCACATGTGGGACGGCTCGCACGAGACGCTCTCCGAGAACCTTCGCATCGGCCGCGAACTGCTTGAACGCGCTGCGGCCGCGAAGATCATCCTCGAAGTTGAAATCGGCACTGTTGGTGGCGAGGAAGACGGCGTTGAGAACGAAATCAACGAGAAGCTCTACACCACCACCGAAGACGCCCTCGCCACGATTGAGGCCCTCGGAGCCGGCGAAAACGGCCGTTACCTCACAGCCCTGACTTTCGGCAACGTCCACGGCGTGTACAAGCCGGGCAACGTCAAGCTCCGTCCGGAACTGCTCAAGCAGATCCAGTCCGAGGTTGGCGCCAAGATCGGCAAGGAAAACCCGTTCGACCTCGTGTTCCACGGCGGCTCCGGTTCCACCGAGCAGGAAATCGCTGACGCCGTTTCCTACGGTGTGATCAAGATGAACATCGACACCGACACCCAGTACGCGTTCACCCGCCCGGTTGCCGGCCACATGTTCTCCAACTACGACGGCGTGCTGAAGATCGACGGCGAAATGGGCAACAAGAAGACCTATGACCCCCGTGTCTGGGGCGCTTCCGCCGAGGCCGGCATGGCCGCGCGCATCGTCGAAGCCGCCCAGCAGCTCGGATCGGTTGGCAAGACCTTCTAATGTCCGACGAATTCCGGAAGAACCTGATGGGGCCGGAGCCCACGCTCCTGCCCGCCGAATCCGAGATCTACCAGCATCTGGCACTCGGCCACGAAGCACTGGACCTGGTGGCGAAGAACCCCACGTCGTCTCTTCTGTGGGCCATCCTTGCGGAGGAAGCCTGGGCCGAAGGCCGGACTATCGAGTCTTACGCCTACGCCCGCGTTGGCTACCACCGCGGCCTGGATTCCCTGCGCCGCAACGGTTGGCGCGGGGTCGGACCCATCCCGTGGGAGCACGAGCCCAACCAGGGCTTCCTGCGTGCTCTGTACGCGTTGGGCCGGGCAGCGTCGGCAATTGGCGAAGCTGAGGAGCCGGAGCGGATCGAGAAGTTCCTGAACGACTCGGACCCGAAGGCCAAGGCGGCGCTCGAAGCCCGCTAGGGATTCAAGCACATAACAACGGCGACCCTCACCGAAAGGTGGGGGTCGCCGTCGTAAATGCGTTGTGAGGCTGCTAAGCCTTGCGGGGGATTCCCGTGCGTGCCATGGCCTCGGCGTAGGCGCCGTGGATGGCGTCCAGGTATTCCTGCTGGCGGGCAGGTGTGCCGGCGAAGGAGCGGCCACCGAGCGAGCGGACCTTGAAGGTCTTGAAGCCGCGGCGGGCGATGCTGGCCGGGGCAGCCTTCATGAGCTGATCGGCAAGGCGGTGTGCCTCGTTGCCGTGCGCCACCAACGCGGACGTGCGCGGAAGGAGCTGCAGAAGGCGCAGGAGCGGCTTGAGGCCCTCGGTGATGTTGGCCGGCGTGAGCTTTCCCGGTTCCTCGTTGGGTTCAATCCACGGGTAGGCGTTCCAAGGCATCATGAGCTCGGGACGGAGGCCCAGCTGCCACTGCATGCCGAGCATGCGGGTGGTGGCTTCCTCGTCACCCGGGTTGATGAACCCTTCGCCAGTGTTGGTGCGCTGATTGGAGAAAAGGCTGACGATGCGGCAATCATCCATGCTGTGGGCGGGGTCGATGTAAAGGACCTCACTGCCCGGCTTCTGGACCTTGATGGAGTCGCACAGCTCGTTGACCTCGGCGATGTGCGGTTCGTAGCGGCGGTTCCAGAGGATTTCTTCGGGTGATTCAGTCGCCAGTTCTTGCATCAGGGGTTAGGTCTCCTAGGTGTTACAGCGCACCGTTCCGAGGTGCCGCGGGCATGCCGCAGCCGAACCTCAAAGGGTGCTGTTGGGGGCTAACTAACCTTACCGGACTATGGACGTGAACGGGGCCCGCTTCGGCGCGCCCTCTGAATGCGGCGCGGCGTGTTGCCTGGAAGTGTGTGCGGCGTCATCACTATTAACCCTAAAGTGCAGTCCAGCCCGAGGCGGTTTTTCTCACGCAGATAATGACTGTGAAACTACCGTCGGGCCTGTCCTGACGGCAGTCCGGACCTTGGTGGCCATCAACGTCAACGTTCAACCGGACAAGAACTGGCCCGGGACCAAACCGGCCGATGTTACGGCAGCGGCGGGGGAGTACAAGGTCTCGGCCATCAGAGTGGGGCTGGTGAACAGTGCCGGCTTGCTGAGCCTGCAACTGGGCAGTTCCTCGGCCGGTCCTGTGGCGCTCGCCGTTCCTTGACTTATCCACAACGGCACCCCAACGCCGGCCAAACACCAGAGAAAGCGTTGTCATCGGCTAAACTTGGCTGGTAAGAGCCCCGAAACTCTTGCGCATGCCGTGCCTTTGGTCCGGCTGCACCAGCTACGTCGGGGCATTCTCATGTACGGCGCCTGACTCTGGTGATCCAACCGGAGCAAGCCCGAAAGAATGGGGGAGGATCCCATGCCCGCTATCGTGATCGTCGGAGCCCAGTGGGGCGACGAAGGTAAAGGCAAAGCAACCGATCTGCTCGGTGGCCGTGTTGACTATGTGGTCAAGCCCAACGGCGGTAACAACGCCGGGCACACCGTGGTTGTTGGCGGTGAGAAGTATGAGCTGAAGCTCCTTCCCGCGGGCATCCTGAGCCCCAACGCAATCCCTATTATCGGCAATGGCTGCGTGGTGAACCTGGAGGCCCTCTTCCAGGAAGTCGACGGCCTTGAAGCCCGCGGTGCGGATACGTCCCGCCTCCGTGTTTCGGCTAACGCCCACCTTGTTGCGCCCTATCACCAAGTCCTGGACAAGGTCACTGAGCGCTTCCTTGGCAGCCGGGCAATCGGTACCACTGGCCGCGGCATCGGTCCGGCGTACATGGACAAGGTGGCCCGCCTCGGCATCCGCGTCCAGGACGTCTTTGACGAATCCATCCTCCGCCAGAAGGTGGAAGGCTCACTGCGCCAGAAGAACGAGCTCCTGGTCAAGGTGTACAACCGCCGAGACATCGTGGTGGACGAGATCGTGGAGTACTTCCTGTCCTTCGCTGAGCGCCTGCGCCCGCTGGTCATCGACAGCACACTGGTCCTCAACAACGCCCTGGATGAGGGCAAGGTTGTGCTCATGGAAGGCGGCCAGGCAACGTTCCTGGACGTTGACCACGGCACCTACCCGTTCGTCACGTCATCCAACCCCACCGCCGGCGGCGCGTCAGTAGGCTCGGGCATTGGTCCCACCCGCATCTCGCGGTCCATCGGCATCATCAAGGCCTACACCACCCGTGTTGGCGCCGGCCCGTTCCCCACGGAACTGTTCGACGACATGGGTGTTTACCTGCAGAAGACCGGTGGCGAGTTCGGTGTCAACACCGGCCGTCCCCGCCGCTGCGGTTGGTACGACGCCGTCCTGGCCCGCCACGCTTCCCGCGTCAACGGTTTCACGGACTACTTCGTCACCAAGCTGGACGTCCTCACGGGCATCGAGCAGATCCCGGTCTGTGTTGCCTACGAGGTTGACGGCGTTCGTCACGACGAGATGCCCATGACGCAGACCGAGTTCCACCACGCGGTCCCCATCTTCGAGTACTTCGATGGCTGGACCGAGGACATCACCACGGCCCGCACCCTGGAGGACCTCCCGGAGAACGCCCGCAACTACGTGCTGGCACTGGAGAAGCTCTCCGGTACGCGCTTCTCGGCCATCGGCGTCGGTCCGGACCGCGACCAGACGATCGTTGTCCACGACCTGATCAACGACTGACTTAGAGCTCGACGACGGCGGGTCACCTTGGTTCCCTACGGAACCACCGGGTGGCCCGCCGTCGAGGTTTGAAGGACTAATTTACTGGGGAGTGAGGTTACGCACCTCGGAAGCAGACCAGTGAAGCAACGCGAAGGGGATCAGGTGAGCATAGCGACTGACGACGGCGTCGGATTCCGCTCCCAACGGGGACCCATCCTGATTGCGCTGATGTTGGCCACGGGCCTGGTAGCGATCGATGCCACCATCGTTGCCACGGCGGTGCCGTCAATCGTGGCGGACATCGGCGGTTTTTCCTCGTTTCCTTGGCTGTTTTCCGCGTATCTGTTGGCACAGGCAGTGTCCGTGCCCGTGTACGCCAAACTCTCGGACGTCGTAGGCCGAAAGCCAATGATTTTGGGCGGGATTGGCCTGTTCCTGCTTGGCTCGATTCTCTGCGGGCTGGCCTGGAGCATGCCGGCGCTCATTGCGTTCCGTGTGCTCCAGGGGCTTGGGGCCGGCGCGGTCCAGCCCGTTGCTATCACCATTGCGGGCGATATCTATACCTTGGCGGAACGGGCCAAGGTCCAGGGGTATTTGGCGAGTGTCTGGGCGGTTTCTTCCGTTGTGGGACCCACTCTTGGAGGGGTCTTCGCATCTCTGGGAATCTGGCGCTGGATCTTCCTGATCAACATCCCGCTGTGCCTGCTGGCTGGTTGGATGCTCCTGCGTACTTTCCACGAGAACGTGGAGCGGACCAAGCACCGCATTGACTACCTGGGTGCCGGACTGCTGACGATTTCGTTGAGCCTGCTCATCCTCGGAGCCCTTCAGGGTGGTCAAGCGTGGCCTTGGGACTCCGCGATCAGCATCTCGGTTTTTGCCGGCGGAGCGGTGTTGTTCCTTGTGTTTCTCCTGGTGGAAAGGAGGGCCGCTGAACCTGTCCTCCCACCGTGGGTTGTCTCCCGCAGGCTGCTGGCGACCACGGCCATGATCTCTTTCGGCGTTGGTGCCGTCATGCTCGGGCTTACCAGCTACGTCCCAACGTTCCTGGAAGGGTCACTGAAGACCTCACCCCTGCTGGCCGGGCTCGCCTTGGCGGCCTTGACCATTGGCTGGCCCATCAGCGCGTCCCAAGCCGGCAGGTTCTACCTCCGCATCGGCTTTCGGAACACGGCCCTCATCGGCATAGCGATCACAGTGATCGGAGCTGCCGTCCTAGCCCTCACGGCCCCCACCCCCAATATCCTGCTCGTGGCGGCGGCTTGCTTCATCGTCGGGCTCGGGCTTGGGCTGGTGGCAACGCCGAGCCTTATTGCCGCGCAAACCAGTGTTGAATGGAATGAACGCGGCGTAGTCACCGGCACCAACCTCTTTGCACGTTCAATTGGCAGCTCCATTGGTGTGGCCGTTTTCGGTGCCATTGCCAACGCCATCTATGCCAACGGTCCCCATGGTGGCCCGGATCCGCAAACCACCGTGCAAGCCTCATCAGCCGTTTTCCTGGCGGTACTCGTCAGTGCCGCCCTCACTGTAGTGGCGGTTCTGGTGATGCCCGCCGACGGAAAGCTCAGCGCTAAGGAACGGACACGCAAGCCCAGCTCGGAACCTGCGAACGATTAGTCTCGAACCCATGGATGAACTGATCACCGGAACCCTGGAAAAGTTGTTTGAAGGAACCGTCTGGGCTGAGGGCCCACTATGGATTCTGACGTCGCAGACCCTTCGCTGGAGCGATATCCCCAACAACAGGATTCTCGAGTTCTCTCCCGGCACCGGCGCGACGCGCGAATACGCCACTGGCGTTGAGTACACCAACGGGCGAACGCTCCACCACGACGGCAGCGTGGTGCAGTGCAGCCACGGCCGCAGGCGCGTCGAGAAGGACCACGACGGCGTGGTGACGCCGATCGTTGATGCGTTCGGTGAGTATCGGCTCAACTCGCCCAACGATGTTGTGGTGGCAGGGGATGGGACGGTCTGGTTTACCGATCCTCCTTACGGAATCCTGCCCGGGACGGTGGAAGGACATGAGGGCGAGCAGGAATACGGCGGTTGCTACGTGTTCCGCTTCGACCCCGCCAGGGACGAACTGACTCCTGTGGTCACTGATTTGGTGCATCCCAACGGCCTCGCGTTCTCCCCGGATGAATCGCTTCTCTACGTTGCGGACACGGCGGGCCCTGGCCACGGAGTACCGTTCCGCATTGCCGTCTACCCGGTGGTGGGTGGCTCGTGCGGGACGGGCAGCACGTTCGTTGAGCTCGAAGACGACGCGGCCTCGGACGGATTCCGCGTAGACGTCGAGGGACGGGTATGGACGTCAGCGGGCTCGTCAGTTCGTGTCTATGCCCCCAACGGTGCGCTGCTGGCCGCCGTCGAGGTCCCTGAAAAGGTTTCCAATCTCTGCTTTGGAGGGGCCGACGGTGCAGATCTCTACATCACGGCCACCACGTCCCTGTACCGGCTGCGTACTTCCACGAGGGACGCGCACCGACGCACTGACCGCTAGGCTTGCCCGGCTCCGCCCGATACCCTGAACACAGCACCAGCACTGCGATCGAGGGAGTGAATGTGTCCGGAAGCAACCCCGACCCGTATGAAGACAAGATCACCGGCTTGGAGCCTGGCGGGGGAGTGCCCCCTGGCGAGACACCTCCCGGCGAATCTTCAACAGCCGGCCCCCAAGGCCACGACGAAGGCGGCCCCAGGAAAGGTACGCAGGTCCTGTGGCTGGGAGCCATCGGTGCCGGTGTGCTGCTCACTCTCCTGTTCTTTATCGGCTACATCGTGGGTTTCTTCGACTAGGAGGCGGGCATGAAGGCGATCACTTACCAGCGATATGGAAGCCCGGAAGTCCTTGAACTAACGGACCAGCCCATGCCCAAGGTTGGGCCGGGCATGGTGCTGGTTAAAGTGAAGGCCACCTCGGTCAATCCCGTGGACTGGAAGATCATGGCCGGGTACTTGGACTCGTTCATGGACCTTCAATTCCCGGCGATCCCCGGCTGGGACGTAGCCGGCGTTGTCGAAGCTGTCGGAATTGATGCTCCGCACTTCAAACCTGGTGACGAAGTGATTTCCTACGGCCGTAAGGACTACGTCCACGGGGGAAGCTTTGCAGAGTATATTGCCCTCCCCGAGCGGCTGCTCGCCCGAAAGCCACAATCCTTGGAATGGAACGAGTCTGCCGGGCTCCCCTTGGCCGGACTTACAGCCCTTCAGGTCCTTAACCGATTGGGTCTGACGTCGGGAGAGACTGTGCTGATCCACGGCGGCTCCGGCGGAGTGGGCTCCCTGGGTATTCAGATCGCCGTCGCGCGCGGCGCCAAGGTGATCGCCACGGCGTCGGAAAGGAACCATGACTTCCTGCGGTCCCTGGGCGCCGAGGCCGTTGCCTACGGTGACGGACTCGCCGAAAAGGTGAAGGCGTTGCGTCCCGAAGGCGTGGAGGTGGTGGCCGACTTCGTGGGTGGCAATCTTGACACAACCTTGGAGGTCCTGGCCGGGAACGGCCGGCACGCCTCCATCGCCGACAGCGAGGTGGAAGCCCACGGCGGTACCTGGATGTGGGTCAATCCCGTGGGAGCTGAGCTGCAGCAGCTCGCTGACTTGGTGGACGAGCACAAGATGCGGGTGGAGGTGGCGCAAGCCCTTCCATTGGCTAAGGCAGTTGATGCTTTCCGGCTCAACATGGAAGGGCATACGCGCGGGAAGATAGTGGTCACAGTTCCCTAACCCCAGGATCCGCCCAAACAGGCTCCTTACTCCACGAGCTTACCGGCGACCGAATCGTCCGCGTTGGCCTCGGCGAGCGCCCGGAAGGAATCCGGAGCCGGAGGCAGGCTTTCGAAACTGACACCCTCATCTGTGGACCAGACAAAGTTCCCCTGCAGCGCGGGATCTGCCGTTGGGTAGTCAGCCCGGTTGTGGGCTCCGCGGGTTTCGCGGCGTTCGAGCGCGCACTCGAGGGTGGCTCGTGCTGCCAGCAGGGAGCCGAGGAGGTCATAGGCGTGGGCCAGATCATCGAAGCCTGCGATGTCCGGGTGGGCTGTGACTAGTTGGGCACGTTCCTCCAAGGCGGTCAATTTCTCCAGTCCTCGTTCCAGTCCTTGTTCCGTCCGCACAACTCCGGCGTGTTCGGTCATGAGGTTGCGTAGTTCACGCTGCAGCCTGCGGGCGGACTCTGTTCCACGTTCGCCGAGCAGTGTCTGCATTTCCCCGCGGGCTATTCCGATCGCCCCGGGATCCCGGACAATATGGGTGCGCGAATGAACGTAGTGGGCCACGTGTTCGCCGGTGATACGACCGTAGACGAGCAACTCAATCAATGAATTGCCGCCGAGACGGTTGGCGCCGTGAAGCCCGGAGGATGCCTCACCGATTGCATAAAGGCCGTTCACTCCCGTTCCGTGGTCCTCCGGTGCAACCCACACCCCGCCCATTGAGTAATGAGCGGTGGGCGCAATTTCGATTTTGGTGGTGGTGATGTCCAGCATCTGCAGGTCGATCATGGTGCGGTAGACCCGGGGCAGCTTTTCCATGATGGTTTCCCGAGGCAGGTGGGAGACGTCCAGGTAGACGCCGCCTTTCTCGGTCCCGCGACCTTCGGCGACCTCCGTGAATGCGGCCAGCGCAACCCGGTCACGGGTGGACAGTTCCATGCGCTCGGGATCGTAGCGTTCCATAAAGCGCTCACCCAGAGCGTTGGTGAGGATGCCTCCCTCTCCGCGCGCCGCCTCGGAGACCAGGGTGCCGGCGGCGTCGTCTGGCTCCAAGAGGCCGGAAGGGTGGAACTGGACCAGCTCGGCGTCGCGGATCCTGGCTCCGGCCAGCGCAGCCAGGCGGAAGGAATCCCCGGTGTTCTCATCGCGTCGGGAAGAGGTGTGACGCCAGATGCGTGTGTGCCCGCCCGCGGCCAGGATGACCGCATCAGCGTGGATCTGCACGGGGGTACCGTCTACGACGTCGAATCCGTAGGCTCCAAAGACGGTGCCGTCGGCAACAAGCAACCTCGTGATGTAGACGGTGTCTATGATGGGGACGTTCAACTCTGCCGCCCGGCGCATCAGGGTGCGCTGGATTTCCAACCCGGTGTAGTCCCCGGCGTAGGCGGTACGCCGATACTTGTGGGCGCCAAAGAATCGCTGGGAAATTCGTCCATCCGCCTCCCGGGCGAACGGCATACCCCACCGTTCAAGGTCCTCGATACCTTGTGCCGCGTTGCGGGCTACGGTCTCCACGATTGCGGGATCGGCTAGGAAGTAGGACTCCCGCAAGGTATCAGCGGCGTGCTGCTGCCAGCTGTCCTCAGGGTCCATGGTGCCCAGCGCGGCGTTGATGCCCCCGGCGGCCAGGCTCGTGTGGGCGTCGTGTTTGCGACGCTTACCCACAGCCAACACCTGGACCCCGCGCTGGGCGAGTTCAATGGAAGCGCGCAGACCGGCGCCTCCGGTGCCGATAACGAGCACCGAAGTGGACATAAGTCGTTCTGGAGTGGTGTTGAGGTTCATGACTTTCACGCTAAATGGCCTAACGTCATGTATCCAATGAATTATTTGAGTCACCGCGATGCATTTATGCTATGAGAATGAAGCTAGAGCAATTACGCTCCTTCGAGGCCATCGCCCGAGTGGGGCACTTCACACGCGCGGCGGAGCAGTTGTATCTTGCGCAACCTTCTCTGAGCAGGCAGATCGCAGCACTTGAGGCCGATCTTGGAATGGCCCTGTTCCATCGCGGACCCTCGGGAGCAACTCTGACGACTGCGGGAGAGCTCCTCCTGCCCATAGCCCGGCGCATGCTTGGAGACGCAGAGACTGCGCGGGAGCAGATGAACGAGCTAGCGGGATTGCGCCGGGGCCGCATTCGCCTGGGCGCCCCACCTACCTTGTGCGTCTCACTGGTGGCCGATGTACTGGCCGCCTTCCGAAGCGCGCACCCCGGAGTCGAACTGCACATCACCGAAGGCGGTTCGCGATTCCTGGTTGATGCCCTGAACGAAAGCGCGCTGGACCTGGCCTTGGTGGTAACCCGTGGATCGGATCCCGCCGTGCACGGCACGGAATTGATTCCGCTGCTGACCGAGGAGCTGGTGGTTGTGTCGGCCGCTGGATCTGCGCAGCGCGAAGAGCTCACCCTGGAAGAACTGGCGAACATTCCGCAGGTGGCCTTCAACAGAAGTTATGACCTGAGGGTGGCCACCGAGGCGGCCTTTTCCGCCAGAGGATTGGAACCGCTGATCGCCGTCGAAGGCGCAGAGATGGACGCCGTGCTGCGGTTCGTGGAACGGGGACTGGGCGTGGCGGTGGTGCCGGCAATGGTTGTCATCGGCCGGCCTGGGCTGCGTAGTGCCCGTTTGGTCAACCCGTCGCTGACACGGACCGTCAACCTGGCCCGACGCAACGACATCGCTCCTTCGGCAGCCACGGCAGCAATGCAGGACTTTATCTTCACCACGGTGGACCGGCTTGCCGCGCCAGGCACTGAGCTTGCACGCCTGGTCACGCCAACTCAGCGCCGCTGACGTATGTCAGATCAAGCCGAGTTCAGCCACGGCAGCCCGCTCGTCCAAAAGCTCACTGGCTGTAGCATCCATCTTCCCGCGGCTAAAGTCGTTCACTTCCAGTCCTTGAACAATTTCCCAGTTTCCGTCCGAAGTAGTCACCGGGTATGAGTAAATAAGTCCCTCGGGCACCCCGTATGAACCGTCGGAGGCTACGGCCATCGATACCCAATCGTCCTCGGGTGTGCCAAGGAGCCAATCGCGGGCTGCGTCCACGGTGGCTGAAGCTGCCGATGCCGCAGAAGAGGCGCCCCGGGCGTCGATGATCGCTGCTCCTCGCTGGGCAACCGTGGGGATGAAGTGGTTCTCAATCCAGTCCTGATCGTTCACCACCTCGGCCGCGTTCCGGCCAGCGACTTCGGCATGGAAGATGTCCGGATACTGTGTTGCGGAGTGATTGCCCCACACGGTCATCTTGCGGATGTCCCCCACCCGGGCGCCGGTCTTCCTGGCGAGCTGTCCAAGGGCGCGGTTGTGATCCAACCGGGTCAGCGCGCTGAACCGTTCTGCGGGGATGTCCGGGGCGTTGGTCATGGCAATCAAAGCGTTGGTGTTGGCCGGATTTCCCGTTACACCGATCCGGACGTCGTCGGCCGCGACCCTGTTGAGGGCCTGGCCTTGCGCGGTGAAAATCGCACCATTGGCACTGAGTAGCTCGCCGCGTTCCATGCCCTTGGTCCGCGGCCGTGCGCCAACGAGGAGGGCCAGATTCACGGCGTCGAAAATATGGTCGGCGTCGTCGCCGATCTCCACCGAGTCCAGGGTGGGAAAAGCGCAATCGTCCAGCTCCATCACAACGCCCTCAAGTGCCTTTAACGCGGGGGTGATCTCCAGGAGCCTGAGTTGCACCGGGGTATCGGGACCGAACAAGGCACCACTGGCGATCCGGAAGAGGAGGCTGTAGCCGATCTGGCCAGCTGCGCCGGTCACAGCGATCTTGATGGGCGTTCTCACGTGTGGTTCTCCTTGCTGATCTGACGTATCCGATGGACTTTGCAAGCTGTAAGTCATCGTGCCACAGAGCCGGCCAACGACTCATTGCGACATCGCCGGAACAAACACGAAACCGCTGGAACAACGCGAAATCGCCGGAAGGGCCCAGCGAACTGGAGCCCTTCCGGCGATTCAGGTGGAACGGGCGGCGAGTTGCCGCCGTCGTGAGTTCTTTACTTCGCCAGGAAGCGGAGCAGGACCTCGTTGATTTCGGCGCCATGCGTCCAGAGCATGCCGTGCGGTGCGTCTTCGATTTCCACGTACTCGGCCGAAGGGAGGCGCTTGGTGAATTCGCGTCCCGTTGCATCGATTGGCAGGATGCGGTCGTCGGTGCCGTGGACGATCAGTGAAGGGACGGTGACCTTCTCAATGTCGGAGCGGAAGTCGGTGAGCCAGGAATCCACCACTGCGAAGGACGCGTACCAGGACGAGCCTGCGGCCACATTCCAGGAATTCTTCAGGGCTTCTTCGCTGAGGCGGTTGCCCAGGAAGTTATCGGTGTTGAAGAAGTCGTTGTAGAAGTTGGTGAACCAGGCGTAGCGGTCCTCGATGGCGGCGTTACGGATGCCGTCGAAGACTGATGACGGAACGCCGGTGGGGTTGTCGTCAGTCTGGAGGAGGAAGGGTTCGAGGGAGGCCAGGAATGCGGCCTTGGCGATGCGGGCTTCACCGTAGGTGCCGAGGTAGCGTCCCACTTCGCCGGTGCCCATCGAGAAACCTACCAGCACGGCGTCCTGCAGGTCCAAGGTTTCAACCACGGTGTTCAGATCTGCTGCGAAGGTGTCGTAGTCGTAGCCGGTGGTCGGCTTGCTGGATTTGCCGAAGCCGCGGCGGTCGTAGGTGATCACACGGTATCCGGCGTTGAGGAGGGCTGCGGTCTGCTTCTCCCAGGAGCCGCCGTCCAAGGGGTAGCCGTGGATGAGGACTACGGGCTGACCTGTTCCGTGGTCTTCGTAGTAGAGCTCAATGTCCGTGGTGTTCTCGGTGCCAACCTTGATGAAGCCCATGATTTGTCCCTTTTCTCGAAGCGGAGAACGATCGTTCTCACTTGGTGTTTTCCATAGTAGAGAACGTTCGTTCTCAATGCAAGTAGAATGGGTACATGAATTCTTCCGAGGTTCGAGAACGCATCGTTGCCACCGCCGACGGGCTCTATAACGCCAAGGGAATCCAGGCCGTCGGGATGGACGAACTCCGCTCGGCGGCAGGAGTGTCGTTAAAGAAGCTCTACGGGGAATTTCCCTCAAAGAGCAGCATCATCATGGCCGTGCTGGAGCATCGGCATCAGTCCTGGACCGAAGGGCTGGACGCCACGGTGCAACAAGCCGGGACGCCCAAAACGCGGCTCCTCGCCATTTTTGACTACCTTGCGGGATGGTTTTGCCAGGACTCGTTCCGGGGGTGCGGCTTCATCAACAGCTTTGCTGAACTCGGTGCCATCAGCCCCGAGGTGGCCGAATATGCACGGAAACACAAGGAATCATTCCAGGAGTATGTTGCACGCCTGGCGGTAGAAGCCGGCGCCCCACCGTATTTGGCGCCCCAGCTCGCCATTCTCGCCGAGGGCGCCCAGACCACGGCGGCCATCGCGGGGACATCCGATGCCGCGGGGCAGGCGCGTCAAGCGGCCGAAGTTCTGATCGACGCAGCGCTGACTTCCAACTAGGCTTCTGAGACGAGTCGAACGGCTCGTCAGGAAGTAGACCATTCGTGTTTGAAGTCCCCAGCATCTTGTTCCTCTCGGCAGGCTTTGCGGTGTTGGCCGCCGCTGTCCTGCCAAAATTGTTGCGCCACATGCCTCTCTCAATGCCCATGGTCTTCCTGGGTAGCGGCATTCTGGCATTCACCTTGCTTCCTGATTTGCCGGACCCGGACCCTATTCTCCATGCGGACTTCGCGATGCATTTGACGGAAGTGTGCGTCATCATTTCACTCATGGGCGCGGGACTGGCCCTGGACAGGCCCTTCCATTGGCGGGGTTGGTTCACTACCTGGCGTTTGCTGGGGATCGTCATGCCATTGTGCATTCTTGCGATGACGCTGATGGGCTTGTGGGTGTTGGGGCTGGGTCTGGCCGCCGCCATCCTCGTTGGGGCCGCGATTGCCCCCACTGACCCGGTGTTGGCCTCCGAGGTCCAAGTAGGAAAACCCGCAGACACGGAAGAGGACCCGGATGAGGATGAGGTCCGCTTCGCCTTGACCTCAGAGGCCGGTTTGAATGATGGCCTGGCCTTCCCATTTGTTTATCTGGCCATCCTCATCAGCTTGGTGGGGGCATCTCCCAGCGCATGGTTGGGGGAGTGGGTTGGCCTGGATGTTCTGTGGCGAATAGCTGTTGGCGTGCTGCTCGGTTTCGGTACCGGCAAACTCCTGAGCCTGATTTTCTTTGCCGCCAAAGGAAAGAGCTTCCGGTTATCGGATCACTCTGAAGGTTTCGTGGCGCTCGCGGCCACCTTCCTGGCTTACGGCGTGGCCGAATTGGTGGAAGGCTACGGGTTCGTCGCCGTCTTCATCTGTGCCGTGACTATCCGTTCTGCTGAACGCCACCACTCGTACCACCAGGTGCTGCACGGTTATGTTGAGCAGCTCGAGCGGCTCATGACTGTGGTGATCCTGGTGCTCCTTGGAGGCGCCATTGCCCGCGGTCTCTTGGATGGGATCGGGTGGACGGAGGTGCTGGTAGCTTTGGTGTTCCTTTTGTTGGTCCGTCCGTTGGCAGGATGGCTCGGGTTGATGGGTGGCAAGACCGGGCCACGGGAACGCCTGGCCATCTCCTACTTCGGCATCCGCGGGATCGGCTCACTGTATTACGTGGGATACGCGCTGACCCATGGGAACTTCGACGCCGAGTCGGAGAAGCTTTGGGCCTTTATTGCGCTGGTGGTGGCGCTGTCCATCGTGGTGCACGGGGCCACCACTGCACCGCTGATGAACCGGCTGGATCGGCTGCGGCTGGCCGCGGCTCGCGAGCAGCATGGCGACGAAGGCCGGGCGCCGACAACCGCTGTTTAGCGTGCGAACGTGTGACCGGCGCCCACTTCACAGTGGACGGGCTCACTGCGGAAGGAGACCGGGCCATGGAAGACTGGTGGCATGTCTCCCCGTCCCATGAAACCGCGCCCCAAGTCCGACGCCGTTGACAATGATGGCCCCAGGCCGCTGAGTAAAGGGCGCCGTCACCTCGCTATGAGGCTCGACGACGCGTGGCTTGGTTTTCAGACGCGCCTCGCCATCCGGCGTGGCCGGGTGGAAACCGTCATCCCTTATACCGGGTACGGGAGCACCTCCTGGGTGCGGGTCCTTGCGCGGGTTGTCCGCAGTGACCCCCGGGACGCCGCGGGTCACGCCCGTCCATTGCAGGAAAGCATGCGCGGGTGGCGCAACTTCACCAGTGCGCCCGTGGCAAATGCTCGTGTGAACGTGACCATTGCCGGCACGGTTTTCGATGTGAAGGCTGACCGCGGCGGAGTGGTGGATGCGCGTATTCCAGTAGCCCTGGACGCCGGGTGGCACACCATCACCCTTCAGTCGGGGGAATCCGAAACCGTAGAGGCTCCTGTGGAGATCGTCGCGGATGATGCAGAGTTCGGCGTGGTATCTGACATCGACGACACCGTGATGGTCACGGCACTGCCGCGTCCTTTCCTGGCAGCGTGGAACACTTTTGTCCTCAACGAGCACGCCAGAACCCCCACGCCGGGCATGGCGGTGTTGTACGAACGGATTGCCCGGACGGCGCCTTCGGCTCCAGTGCTGTATCTGTCCACCGGGGCCTGGAACGTAGCACCGACGCTGTCCAGATTCCTGTCCCGCAATCTGTACCCCGCCGGGCCCAAGCTTTTGACCGACTGGGGTCCCACTCCTGACCGTTGGTTCCGCAGCGGGCAAGAGCACAAACGGACCTCGTTGGAACGCCTCGCGGAGGAATTCCCCAACATCAAGTGGCTGTTGGTGGGCGACGACGGCCAGCACGACGAAGCGATTTACTCCGAGTTCGCCCACCGTCATCCCGCCAATGTCAGGGCCATCGCCATCCGCCAACTCTCGGCCGGTGAAGCGGTGCTGGCGGGTGGTCGCTCCAAGTCAGGCGGCCAACCAACCCCCGGGGTTCCTTGGATCTACGCGCCGGATGGGGCGGGAATGTCTGCCAGGCTCGAAGAGCTGGGCGTCATCCGGAACGAGGTCCGCTCCGCCGACGATCCAGAGGAAGGCGACGTTCAAGCAGCCTCGGAGTAGTCACTACGCGACGTCGACAAACGTCGAAGCGGGCCCAAACTACCGGCGATCCGGCAGGATTCCAGCGATCTCGGCGCCGTTACCCTCTTAGCCGCCGGCCTGGCTGAGTACGTCCGCCTCTCTGGGTGCTCCGACGGATCCCCGGTGGATCAAGGTGGCCACCAACTCGCGAGCAGGCGCTGACGATCTCCTGCCCTCAATTTGCCGGATCAATGCCGAAGCGGCTGCAATTCCCATGTCGTAGACGGGCTGTGCGATCACGGTGAGCGGGGGAGTGGTGAGGCGCGTCCACGCGAAATCGTCGTACATGAGGAATGAGACGTCGTCCGGGATGGCAAGCCCGGATTCCTGGATAGCTTCCACCACGCTCAGGGCGATCAGGCCGTCCGAGGCGATGATCGCTGTGGCTGCGTCCGGCCCACTAAGAAGCTGGCGGGTGATCTCCTTGGTGGATTCGGCGTCTCCGGCGTTGAGCCGAACCAGGTCTGCCGGGAAGCTGAGACCCTGGTCGTCGAAGGCTCGGCGGATCCCGTCAAGACGGTCCGAGATCTGCGAGGAGTCCAAAGCCATCCCGTCCTGGTAGGGTCGGTCTGCCTTGAGGGTGGAAACGAAAGCGATGCGCCGGTGTCCGGCCTCGATCAAGTACTTGGTGGATTCATAGGAGATGCCGCCCATGTCCACGGCGAAGGTCTCAACGTCCAGACCTTCGGCTCCACGGTCCAACAAAACAAGTGGACGACCGGAATCGCGGACCTGCCGCAAATGCGAGGTCTCCACGGACGAGGCTGGCGCCACAATGAGCCCATCAACCCGCTTGTCCAACAGCACGCGGACGGCGTCCACCTCGGCGGTTTGTTCCTCGTCAGTGTTAATGAGGATGACGTTGAAGCCGCTCTTCTTGGCGGTGTCCGTGATGCCCCTGGTGGCGAGCCCGAAATGCGGGTTTTCGATATCGCCCACCACAACGCCAATGGTGTTCGATTTGCCCGTGTTCATGCTGCGCGCCAGCTCGTTGGGCCGGTACTCGAGCTTTTCGGCCGCGGCCAGGACGCGCTCGCGGACGTCGTCGCTGACCGCCCCGTAGTTGCCCAGTGCGCGGGCTGCTTGGGCCTTGGACACTTGCGCGGCCTTGGCGACGTCGGCAACCGTTACGTCCCGCCGTCGGGATCCTTCAGTGCTCATGTTCACCTTTCACGTGGGGTGTTGACGCGGCTTTGTGACTTCCGCTACATTCTAATCAATCGATGTGAGTCCGGTCTCAATCCTAGGGTCTGAGACCGGACTCAACAAGACCCCGCATCGAGCAATAACACTTTGCGGCTCCTGACAGCACCGCTCTCCCTCCCACGATTGGACAACGCTGTGTTCAAACTGAACTTCCGCCCGGCAGCCCTCGCAGCAGCGGCTCTGGCGGCCATCCTCGCCCTCTCGGGATGCGGCGGATCCTCCGCCAGCTCCTCGCCCTCAGCCGATAACCCCTACGGCCTGATCGAGCCCGGCACCATCCGCGTCGCCAGCCTCGGCGATTCCAAGCCCTACACCTTCACCGACGCCTCGGGTAACTTCACTGGCTTTGACGTGGAACTCTTCAAGGACGTGGCCCAACGGGCCGGCGTAGACAAAGTCGTCTTCACCGGACAGGACTTCTCTGGACTTCTGGCAGCGGTAGCCAACGGCCAGTTCGACGTGGGCGTGGCGGCCATCGGCATCACGGACAAGCGCAAGGAAACTGTGGACTTCTCCGACGGCTACCTCGCCGGATACCTGACAGTCATCACCACCAAGAACTCCGGCATCAACGACGCCGACGGCCTGAACGGCAAGCGCCTGGGCGTTGTCCAAGGCACCCTGCAGGAAGCCTACGCCGTGAAGAACTTCACCTCGGCGCAGTTGGTCCGCTTCCCGGACAACAACACCGCCATTTCAGCAGTCAACAGCGGTTCCGTGGACGCCCACTTCCTGGACTACGAGGCCGCCAAGGAATACCAGGCGCAGTTTGGACTGGTCAGCGCCGCGGACATTCCGTCCTTCGATGCTCCGGCAGGTTTCGCAATAGCCAAGGACAAGCCCGCCTTCAAGGAAGCCCTGAACAAGGGCCTGGCCGAAGCAATGGAGGACGGCACGTGGAAGAAGCTCTACGAAAAGTGGTTCCCGGGTTCGCCGATGCCGGAACAGTACCTCCCGAAGGCCGAGCGGACCTCCAGCCCTTCCCCGACGGCAAGTAAGTAAGCCAGTAAGTAAGCCACCCAACACCTAACGTCTGAGAGCATTTCAATGGATTGGCTCAATACCATCAGCCGCACGTTCTTCGACTTTGACGCCATGGTCGAAGTACTGCCCCAGCTCCTCGGAGTTGGCCTCCTCAACACCCTGATCATCTCCATCGCAGCAACCATCCTCGGCGTAGTGATGGGCATGGTGGTGGCGGTCATGGGAATCTCGCGGTCCAAGTGGCTGCGCATCCCGGCACGGATCTACACGGATCTCTTCCGTGGCCTGCCCGCCATCCTCACCATCCTGCTGATCGGCCAGGGTTTTGCACGGTTGAGCCAGTCTGTCTTCGGGCCATCACCGTACCCGCTGGGAATCATCGCGCTAAGCCTCATCGCCAGCGCTTACATCGGAGAGATCTTCCGGGCCGGCATCCAGAGCGTGGACAAGGGCCAAGGGGAGGCTTGCCGCGCTTTGGGCATGAGCTATTCCAAATCCATGGCCCTGGTGGTGGTGCCGCAAGGGATCCGCAGGGTCCTGCCGGCCCTGGTGAACCAGTTCATTGCCATCGTCAAGGACTCTTCCTTGGTCTACTTCCTTGGACTCCTGGTCAGCGAGCGTGAACTGTTCCGGGTGGGCCAGGACGCAGCAGTATTGTCCGGCAACCTCTCACCGCTGGTCATGGCAGGCATCTTCTACCTGATCATCACAGTGCCGCTGACCCATCTGGTCAACTACTTCGACAACAAGTTCCGCACCGGCCGCCGTCGTCCCACGGCACCCACCAGTGGGCTGAAGGAAGTCAAGGAACTCGATGCGGCCTCGCCGCTCATCACCGGGAGCAACACGTGAACCTCACAAGCAGCAGCGCACCAAGCAACAGTGCCACCAGCACCAGCAAGACCCAGGACATCGAAAAGTTCCACGGCTCCAGCTTGGAACTTCAGAACCTGACCATGGCTTACGGGGACGTCGATGTGCTCCGCAACGTCAGCCTCAACGTGGCTCCGGGAACCACCACCTGCATCATCGGCCCATCCGGCTCAGGCAAATCCACGCTCCTGCGCGGAGTCAACCGTCTGCATGAACCCAAGAGCGGCGATGTACTGCTGGCCGGTGAAAGTGCCCTCAAGGTCAAGCCGGACATTCTCCGTGCACGGATCGGTATGGTGTTCCAGCACTTCAACCTCTTCCCGGACCACACCGCCTTGGAAAACGTGGCGCTGGCCCTGTGGAGCGTCAAAGGAATGTCCAAATCCGAGGCCCGGGAACGCGCCCGGCGCCGCCTCGCCGAAGTAGGCCTCGCCGAACGCGCCGATCACCGGCCACGGGACCTCTCCGGCGGGCAGCAGCAACGCGTCGCCATTGCCCGCGCACTGGCCATGGAGCCCGAGGTCATGCTCTTCGACGAAGCCACCAGCGCACTGGACCCCGAACTCGTCAAAGGCGTCCTCAATCTCATGGCCGGCCTCGGCAGCCGCGGGATGACCATGCTGGTTGTCACCCACGAAATGGGCTTTGCCCGAAAAGTTGCGGACCAGGTGGTCTTCATGGACGAAGGCGAAGTAGTGGAAATCGGAACGCCCACCCAGCTCTTTGACAACCCACGCAGCGAACGCCTGCAGCGCTTTCTTTCGGAAGTGCTGTGATGGGCGGGCCCCCACTGGGCAAGGCAACAGCGGCACCCATCCGGACCGCCGTCGTCGGGTTTGGCGTCTCGGGCAAGGTGTTCCATGCGCCGCTGATCCACGCGGACCCGGACTATTCCCTGGACGTCATCGTGACGGCCGACCCGCAACGACAGGCCGAAGCCCGGCGGCTCTATCCGCAGGCAACTATCGTGCCGACGCCGGAGGATATGTTCACCCTTGCCGGGAAGCTGGACCTCGTTGTCCTCGGAACACCGCCGCTCACGCACCTTGAGCTCGGTTCCACGGCCATCGCCCACGGGCTCAACGTTGTGGTGGACAAGCCATTCGTCACTACCGTCGCCCACGGTGAGGAGCTTGCCGAGCGAGCGTCCGACGCCGGTGTGCAGCTCACGGTCTTCCAGAACCGCCGGTGGGATGCCGACTTCCTGACGCTGCGAAGGCTGCTGCGGGACGGCGCCTTGGGCGAGGTGCGGACCTTCGAGTCGCGTTTTGAATGGTGGCGTCCTGAAGGCTTCGGGAATTGGCGCGACTCGGCCACGTTGGCCGAAGGTGGCGGCATCCTCCACGATCTCGGCGCCCATCTGATAGACCAAGCGATCCAACTGTTCGGCCCTGTGGAGGACAGCTACGGCGAGACCGCCAACCACGGCCCGCGCACAGATGCTGCAGATACCGAAGCTTTCGTGTCGCTGCGTCATGAATCCGGGGTCCGGACACGGCTGTGGATGAACGGAATGGCCGCCCAAGTGGGCCCGCGCTTCCACGTACTCGGCTCAAATGCCGGCTACACCAAGTGGGGACTCGACAGCCAGGAACCAGCGCTCGCAGCCGGCATCACGCCGTCGGACGCTGCTTACGGCACCGAACCCCAGGAGTCTTGGGGGCTTCTGGGAGTAGCCGGATCAGCAACGCCTGTACCGGCGGAGAAGGGCGACTACCCGCAGTTCTACCGGGAACTGGCCTCCTCGCTCCGCGGGCACGGATCGCTTCCCGTGCAAGCGGCCGAGGCTCTGGAAACCCTCAAGATCATCGAAAAAATCCACGCGTTCGCGTAGGCAGCACGTCGCCTAAGCCAGGCGCATTTCAGAATTCACAACCCGAAAGAGAGATCACGCATGTCCTCCACCAAGCACGTTGCCGTCATTGGAGGCGGCATCCTGGGCGTTTCCACCGCCGTACACCTTCTCCGTCAAGGCGCCTCGGTAACCCTGCTGACCGAGCAAGGACTGGCCAGCGAAGCCACCGGCCGCTCGCTGTCCTGGCTCAACTCGGCGGGCGAACGCTCCACGCCGTATCACCAGCTGCGGGTGGCAGGCGTTGACCGGTACCGCACGCTCTTCGCCGCGGACCCCAGCCGTGAATGGCTGCAGTTCGGGGGTGGACTCATGTGGAACGCCGCCGGGCAGAGTGAGGTTACAGAAGCCCGTCACGCGTACGAGAAGTCCATTGGCTATGACTCCAAGCTGTTGGCCCCTGAAGAGATTGCCTCGGTGACGCCCGGTATCGATGCCAGTGCGGTCCCCGAAAACGCCATTTTCAACCCCGGCGAAGGATGGGTCAGTCTCCCGGATCTGGTGAACTTCCTGATGGAGGAATTCCATGCGTTGGGCGGACAGTTGGTCCTCAACGCCGGCAAGGCCTCAGTGACGGTGCACGACGGACGGGCCACCGGCGTCGAAACTGTCGGCGGTGAAACGTACACCGCTGATGCCGTGCTGGTTGCCTGCGGTGCCGCAACACCCGCCGTCGTCAAGCCGCTGGGCGTGGAGATTCCCAACGGTTCACCGGTTTCCATGCTGGTGGTCACCAAACCGGTGGAACACGGCGTCACGGCAGTGATGAATACACCGCGGGCAGCTGTTCGGCCGAATCCCGGCAACACATTTGCCTTGGATCACGACTGGTACGAGCACCAGATTACGGAGCACTCCGACGGTACTTTCAGCATCCCGGATGACGTTGTCCAGGAGCTGGCGGACGAGTCCTCCAAGCTCATTGCGGGCAATCCCGAGCTCAAGCCTGCCTCGTGGAAGATCGGCTACAAGCCCATCCCCGGCGACGGCGAACCAGTCTTCGGTGAACTCGGCCAAGTGCCGGGCTGCTTCGTGGCCTTCACGCATTCAGGTGCCACGCTCGGCCTCATCGCCGGTGAGCTTTTGTCCGGTGAGATCCTGAGCGGCCAGAAGCACCCCATGCTGTCCACGTTCCGCCCGGGCCGTTTCTCCTAAGCCCACTTAAACAGGCCAATGGCCCCGATACGCCATCTGCTTAACGTGTCGGGGCCATTGGAGTTTAAGGTGACCTGATCAGCAGGTCATGGTGCCCTTGAAGGGCTTGCCCGTCCAGAAATTGTTGGAGCCGGGAACCTTGTAGAACCCGCGGACTTCGTAGCTCCAGGTGCCGATGATCTCGATGCCCGAACTGTACGTCCTTCCAGAGGCCTGGCTGAGGTCTCCCGTGAACTCGAGGTTGCCGGAGCGGTCATAGACCTTCACCTCGTAGTGATTGGCATTGGCCACCGCTCCGTAAGAATTCACGGTAACTACGGTTTGCAGGCCGAAGGTGCATCGCATGGTGACGTTGGCGGTGGCCGGAGCGGGAATGATCGCGGCTGAGAACTGTGGGGTAGCGCGCTCACTGTCGGTGAAGGCAGCAAGAGCGGCCGTAGGCCCGGCTATCAGGCCAAGAACGACGACGGCGACGATCACCAAGGCACGGAGGAAACTGTTCCGCGGTGTCATGGTGATGGTTCTCCGTTCTGGTGAAGTGGCTGTGCTTGACGGGATACTCGCCGGGCCTGATCGGGCTGGGGGGAAGGAACCGATCAGACCCGGCGGGGCCGGTGGTGTTGTTTACTTGGTGGTTTCGGTGCGTTGGGTGCCGGTGAAGGCGAAGGCGATGGTGGAGGTGGCGCCTTGGAAGTCGTTGTTCGCGGTGGTGGGGAACGCGGTGGTGACTTTGAGGTTGTCGGTCTTGGCCGAGGTCAGCGAGGTGAGGTTGTTCAGGACCTTGTTCGCTGCGATGACCGGTCCGGAGGCCAGGACGGTGGTCTTGGTCCCGGTGCAGTTGTACGGGGCTGCGGCGCCGGTCCAGGCCACGGAGCAGTTTTCGATGGTCAGCTGCAGGCCGTTGGTCACGTCGGTGGTGAGCAGGGATGCGGTGGTGCCGGCGTTGGTGGTGAGGGTGACGTTGTTCAGGTCCGAGTTGCCGGTGTTGGCCAGGGTGACGAGTTTTTCGACCTTGTCGCCGGGCAGCAGTCCAGCGACCGGGACGTTGAGGGTGTTCGCGGGGCCGGGTGCGCCCAGGGCGATGGTGACCGTTCCTGCGGTGACGGCTTGGGAGGCGGAGGTCGAAGAGGTGAACGCGCCGTAGGTGCCCATGCCGGCGACGGCGGCTGCGGTGCCGACCAGTGCGACGGAAGCGAGGATCTTGCCGGAGGTGGTCTTGAGGCTGATGGCCATGGGGATCAGTTTCCTTTCGGGAGGCCACCGTGAGACCGGCCGGCCGTTCGTTTCCAGCCTGTGTGGCTGACAAGAACTACTGTGCCGGGCCCGGATCAAGAACAAATCCTGCATACCCGCAACACTTCCTCAGGAAAACCTCAAGACTCCCGCA
>NZ_JAMOIT010000020.1:0-94945 GCF_023656375.1 Paenarthrobacter sp. TYUT067 | reverse complement strand
CTGCCCGTTCCACAGGTGGTGCTGGTACTGGTGGGGGTGTCGGGTCTGGTGGAGTAGCCCCGACCCGTGGCCAGGTCATGGCGGACACATTGGTTGAACGGGTTACCGGCACGCCGGGTGGGTTTTCGGGGATCAACCTGGATCTGGTCATGACCGACCGGACGCTCTTTCAGGGCGATAGTGAACCGGCCCGGCTCAAGGGATACGGAATCGTCCCGGCAGAGTGGGGAAGGAAACTTCTCGGCCTGGGGCCAAAAGGAAGCTCAGGGCAGGCCGAAAAGTCAGCGCCCGCCGAATGCTCCGTGCCGGTGGCTGACGTCAGGCACGCCGGTCCCGAGCTAACCGCCCCCGCACCAGTGGCAGCCGCACCGCCGACAGCAAACAGCTTAGGAGCAATACAGACATCACAGTCGGCCCAAGACCAGGAGTTCGATGTCTGGCTCCGTCGGCTCTACACCGCGCCGGGCACCGGAGAGCTCCTGGCAACGGATTCCAAGGCCCGGTTCTTCCCGGCAAGGCTGCGGCGATTCATTGAGACCCGTGATGACACTTGCCGGACGCCGTATTGTGATGCGCCCATCCGGCACACAGACCATGTGGTTCCGTGGCGTTCAGGAGGGAAAACGAACCTCGCAAACGGGGCTGGTCTGTGCGAAGCATGCAATCACACCAAGGAAAACCCCGGCTGGACCACCCGTGCAGTACAGGCCGACGTGCACACCCTGGAAATCCGCACCCCCACCGGGCACACCTAACAATCCAAGGCTCCACCCCTACCCGGGCACCAGCCTATGGACGCCGATACCTCTTGAATGATGCAAGTTCTACTGACGCTTGGGGAACAGGACCACTCATTGCCCAGGAAACAGTTCCGAGACGGTGCCGGGGCCAAAAACTACAAGCCAGCTCACCCCTAAGACGAAGATAACCCCGGTTGCAGCCAGCGCGATTATGGGCGCTCGTCTCGTCATGCCCGAAAGGATCCTCATGACGGGTCCACCAATCGGACGCTCCTTTGAAGCAGCACCTGTATGAAGGGCGGTTCGCCTTCTAAGCGCCAGAAGTTGTCTCAGAGTTTCCGCACCGCGACTTCAAGGACCAGACCCCGGCCTCGGGCAGACGAATAACACATCCATGCGCCAGCGTAAAAGGGGAAAGCTGTCAGCACCATATAGAAAGCCAGAAATTGGAACAAGCCGCCGAGGATCTCTGTGGCCTTTACCCCCCAGCGACCCCCCGCGGCCATATCCAGCGCAGCCACCATAAACGGACTCGTGAAAATCGCCCACAGGAGTATGCCCATGGCCACACTTCCCGTCACTGACCACCACTGCTTGTTGTACCAAAGGACACAGATTTTGCTTAGCCGGTCTACAGCCAGAAATGCCAGGCCGGCGGTGATGACCACAGTTGGAATGAACGCCTTCCCACCCGCCAGCGACGCTGCCACACTGCCACTGGACACCGGATAAATGGCAAACATTATGACAACGTGGCAAGTGGGTCGGCGGGGGGCGCCGACCCTTCTCCGGGGTAAGGCTCTGAGTACCGATTTCTTCTCGCGAACAAGTTTCCATAGGTAAGCATCTGCCGTGGTGTCAACCAACTTAGAGTGCTCTGCAGCATCACTGGCGAACAGCGATAGAAGCCCGCCGAGGGCCAAAGACCCGAGCCCGCGAACAGCATCGAAACGCGGAGGGTTTGACCATGAACCGAAATCAAAAGACTGCCCGAAGGACACCATCATCAGGCCTGTAGCAGCAAGGGAAATAACCCGGCACGCCATATCTAGGAATTCAACCGGGCCAGGGTGTTTCCTTTTGTCAGTGATCTTCAAGGATCGTGCCTGAAGCTGGACGGCCACTACTAGAGTGGCCAGCAGTCCGAAGCCCGACAACACCGAAGCTCCAGGGATCCGCCTTAAGATCGGGTTGTAGGACATGTCCACGTTCAGTGACGCCATCCAAACGAAAAGCCAGACCACGATGCTGACGAGCAGATGCGCCAGTGTCCTCTTCAGTAGGCGGCCTCGGTATGCCTCTGCCTCTTCCATAACGCGGACAAGGACTTTGGGACTTAGCTGATCCAGAATGATAACGCCCTTACGAACCGTCACGTATCTAGCTCACGTGCTCGCGATTGATGGTGGTCAACGACGCCACAGAGTCTGAATCCGTCGTCATACAGGAAGTGCTTCATTTCGGGAGAACGTGACGGAGCTCCCAATTGTTGGCGGATCGCGAGCGACAACAAAATAGGGCCCCTCCCGCCGAAGCGGGAGGGGCCCTGAAAGAACCGACAGCAAGGTGAAGATTTAGAACTCCCAGTCCTCGTCTTCCGTGTTGACGGCCTTGCCGATCACGTAGGAGGAGCCTGAGCCGGAGAAGAAGTCGTGGTTCTCGTCGGCGTTCGGGGACAGGGCGGAGAGGATGGCCGGGTTCACGTCGGTGACGGATGCCGGGAACATGGCCTCGTAGCCCAGGTTCATCAGCGCCTTGTTGGCGTTGTAGTGCAGGAACTTCTTGACGTCCTCGGCCAGGCCGACTCCGTCATAGAGGTCATGCGTGTACTGGACTTCGTTTTCATACAGCTCGAAGAGGAGCTCGAAAGTGTAGTCCTTGATTTCCTGCTTGCGGGCCTCGGAAACCTTCTCCAAGCCCTTCTGGAACTTGTAGCCGATGTAGTAGCCGTGCACGGCCTCGTCGCGGATGATGAGGCGGATGAGGTCAGCCGTGTTCGTGAGCTTGGCCCGTGAAGACCAGTACATGGGCAGGTAGAAGCCCGAGTAGAACAGGAAGCTCTCCAGCAGAGTGGAGGCGACCTTGCGCTTCAGGGGATCGTCGCCCTGGTAGTAATCCATGACGATCTGAGCCTTCTTCTGCAGGTTCTCGTTTTCGAGGGACCAGCGGAAGGCGTCGTCAATCTCCTTGGTGGAGCACAGGGTGGAGAAGATGGACGAGTAGGACTTGGCGTGCACCGACTCCATGAAGGCGATGTTGGTGTACACGGCTTCTTCGTGCGGGGTGATGGCGTCCGGGATCAGCGAAACAGCGCCAACGGTACCCTGGATGGTGTCCAACAGGGTGAGGCCCGTGAAGACGCGCATGGTGAGCTGCTGCTCTTCCGGGGTCAGCGTGTGCCACGACTGAACGTCGTTGGACAGCGGCACCTTCTCCGGCAGCCAGAAGTTGTTGACGAGGCGGTTCCAGACTTCCACGTCCTTATCGTCCTGGATCTTGTTCCAGTTGATGGCCTCGACGTGTGTCAGCAGCTTGACCTTCTCGGTCATGTCATCCCCTTAAGCGATGGTGTTCTTGAGGTAAGCCTACGACGGCGGGTGGTGACCCGCCGTCGTACTCTTTAGTTTTTGCAGCGGCAATCGCCGCAGAAATCAACCGATTTCGGTTACAACATGCACGAAACACAGCCCTCAACCTCAGTCCCTTCCAGCGCGAGCTGGCGGAGACGGATGTAGTAGAGGGTCTTGATGCCCTTGCGCCATGCGTAGATCTGCGCCTTGTTGATGTCCCGCGTGGTGGCGGTGTCCTTGAAGAACAGCGTCAGGGACAGGCCCTGATCCACGTGCTGCGTGGCAGCGGCGTAGGTGTCGATGATCTTCTCATAGCCGATTTCGTAGGCATCCTGGTAGTACTCCAGGTTGTCGTTGGTCAGGTACGGAGCCGGGTAGTAGACGCGACCGATCTTGCCTTCCTTGCGGATTTCGATCTTGGCGGCCACCGGGTGGATGGAGGACGTGGAGTTGTTGATGTAGCTGATGGAACCGGTAGGCGGTACAGCCTGGAGGTTCTGGTTGTAGATACCGTGCTCCATGACCGAAGCCTTCAGCTCGCGCCAGTCATCCTGGGTGGGGATATGGTGGCCGGCGAAGAGCTCGTTGACGCGCTCCGTTGCCGGAACCCATTCCTGCTCGGTGTACTTGTCGAAGAACTCACCGGATGCGTACGTGGACTTCTCGAAGCCGCCGAACTTCTGGCCGGTCTCAATGGCGAGACGGTTGGAAGCGCGCAGAGCGTGGAACAGCACCGTGTAGAAGTAAATGTTGGTGAAGTCCAGGCCCTCTTCGGAACCGTAGTGGACGTGCTCGCGGGCAAGGTAGCCGTGGAGGTTCATCTGGCCAAGGCCGATTGCGTGGCTCTGGGCGTTGCCCTGAGCGATGGACGGCACCGAGTTGATGTAGGACATGTCGGACACGGCGCTGAGGGCACGAATGGACGTCTCGATGGAGCGGCCAAAGTCCGGCGAATCCATGGTCTTGGCGATGTTCATGGAACCGAGGTTGCAGGAGATGTCCTTGCCCACGGTCTCGTAGCTGAGGTCCTCGGCGTAAATGGACGGCGAGGAAACCTGCAGGATCTCCGAGCACAGGTTGCTCATGGTGATCTTGCCGTCAATCGGGTTAGCCCGGTTCACGGTGTCCTCGAACATGATGTACGGGTAGCCGGACTCGAACTGGATCTCCGCGAGGGTCTGGAAGAACTCACGGGCGCTGATCTTGGTCTTCTTGATCCGAGAATCGTCAACCATCTCGTAGTACTTCTCGGTCACCGAAATGTCGGAGAACGGAATACCGTAGACCTTTTCCACGTCGTACGGGGAGAAGAGGTACATGTCCTCGTTCTTCTTGGCGAGCTCGAACGTGATGTCCGGAACCACAACACCCAAGGAGAGCGTCTTGATGCGGATTTTCTCATCAGCGTTCTCACGCTTGGTGTCCAGGAAGCGGTGGATGTCCGGGTGGTGGGCGTGCAGGTACACGGCACCTGCACCCTGGCGGGCACCAAGCTGATTGGCGTAGGAGAAGCTGTCTTCGAGGAGCTTCATCACGGGGATGACGCCGGAGGACTGGTTCTCGATCTGCTTGATCGGGGCGCCGTGCTCACGAATGTTGGTGAGCGAGAGAGCTACACCGCCGCCACGCTTGGAGAGCTGAAGCGCGGAGTTGATGGCGCGGGCGATCGACTCCATGTTGTCTTCGATGCGGAGCAGGAAGCAGGAAACGAGCTCGCCGCGCTGTGCCTTGCCTGCGTTGAGGAACGTGGGAGTAGCCGGCTGGAAACGGCCGTCGATGATTTCATCAACAAGACGGTTGGCCAGGTCTTCGTCGCCGCGGGCCAGGTGCAGGGCGACCATGCAGACGCGGTCTTCGTAGCGCTCCAGGAAACGCTTGCCGTCAAAAGTCTTCAGCGTGTAGGACGTGTAGAACTTGAAGGCGCCAAGGAAGGTCTCAAAGCGGAACTTTTTCTTGTACGCGCGGTTGAAGAGATCGCGGATGAAGTTCATCGTGTACTGGTCGAGGGTTTCGCGCTCGTAGTACTGGTTCTTCACCAGGTAGTCGAGCTTCTCTTCCAGGTCGTGGAAGAACACCGTGTTGTTGTTCACGTGCTGCAGGAAGTACTGGTGCGCAGCTTCACGGTCAGCTTCAAACTGGATCTCGCCGTTAGGGCCATACAGGTTCAGCATGGCGTTGAGCTCGTGATAACCCAAGCCCTTGAAGGCCTCAGGCAGCGGCTTCTTGACCGTGTCCACAGCGCCCCCGGTTACTTCTGTTTCTGCGACAGTTGTGTCCAAAACTTTTCCAGCCCTTCGTTGACCCGCTGAACGTCTTCCGGCGTTCCCATGAGTTCAAATTTGTAAAGATGCGGCACCTTGCACTTAACGGAGATGATGTCCCCTGCTGCGCAGTAGTTGTCCGCGAAATTGGTGTTCCCTGCTCCAATAACACCGCGGATCAGTTCCCTGTTCCTGGGATCGTTGAGAAATCTGATGACCTGCTTTGGCACGGAACCTTCGCCGTTTGTCCCGCCATAAGTAGGCAGCACGAGGACGAAGGGTTCCAGAGCTTGAAGCGGAGCGTCCTGGGCATAAAGCGGGATGCGTGCTGCATCCATACCCAGTTTCTGGACGAATCGTTTGGTGTTCTCGGAGGTCGAGGAAAAGTAGATGAGGTGACTCCTCGTGGTCACAGCTTCCGCAGCATCGCGTACGGGTGCCGCTGCCAGCGGTGCCATGGGAGTCACCTCTACTACATAGGAATTCTTAGTGTGATGTGGTGGCGAAGTTTGAATAAAACTTAGGCCACGGAGGAAACGGCCTGGGCCAGTTCCTCGATCTTGTCCGGGCGGAAACCAGACCAGTGGTCCTGCTCGGTGACGACAACCGGCGCCTGCAGGTAACCCAGTGCCTTGAGGCGCTCGAGGGCCTCGGCGTCCTGGGAGATGTCCACACTCTGGTAGGCAATGCCCTTCTTGTCGAGTGCTCGGTAGGTTGCGTTGCACTGAACACAGGCCGGCTTCGTGTAAACCGTTACGGTCATGATCCCTGTCCCCTAAGTTGAAGTCTGATTCTCTTCGTATCTGGCGGGCTCAACCGGAACTTTAGTACTGAATCCGATACCGGCCCGCGGGCTGCCGTGACAGCCAACACGCTCTGATTTTGTCTTGTGCTGGTTTCCCGCTCAATCCGTAAATCGATACTACATGTAGTGCAAGCGCCGAACTGGAACCCCAAGATGATGTATTACAAGTATGTCATTCAATCCACCGCTCGTCCACAGGCAAGGGCCCTCAAAATGTCCGTGATTCCGCGAAATTGAGAGATGTCATCCACACCCTGTGGACTACTTAGCCACATTTAATCTTCAGCGTGTCGCCCGGATACGGCGTGTCGTGACAGTTTGAAAATGTGGCGTGGCGAACAGCTAAAATCGCCTGATGGTCAACCTTCTCCATCTCCGCACGTTGATGGAGGTCACCCGGCTGGGTTCCTTCGCCGCAGCGGCCGCCCAACTCGGCTACACAGCGTCGGCAGTGTCCCAACAGATGGCCGCGCTGGAACGCGATACCGGCGTCGAACTCTTCCAACGCTCTGCCCGCAGCGTCATTCCCACCGAGGCCGCGGTGACCATGACCCGGCACGCGTCCAAGGTGCTGACCGACGTCGAAGCCCTCATGGCCGCGGCTTCAAGGACCAACGACTCCCCCGCCCAGGAGCTGAGACTGGGTATTTTCCCCAGCCTCGCCACTTACGTACTGCCGGAGATCCTCCGGAACGATCGGTGGAAGAGACTGGGCATTGAGCTCCGCGTCTCAGTGGCCGAACCGGCCCAGACCATCCAAGGACTTCGCACCGGCGGTGAACTGGATGTGGCATTGGTTTATCAAGTGGGGCAATCCGGTCTGGCCTGGCCGCACTCCCTGGAACGTCAGTGGATTGGCGACGACGACTTCCGAGTGGTGCTGCCTGCATCATGGAAAATCCGGGAAGACGCCGAGATCGAAGCGGCTCACCTCTCGGACATGCCATGGATCGTCCACCACCCCGGCACCAGCGATGCCCTGGTCATCGAACGCCTCTTCGCCAGCTGCAACCTGCACCCCCGCGTGGTGGCTTACAGCGATGACTTCCATGCCAGCCTGGAGATGACCGCAGCCGGCCTGGGGGCATCGCTGGTACCGGAACTGGCGCTGCGCAACCGGCCACCCGGCGTCGTAGTTCTTGATGTTCCGGACATCCGCCTGGCCCGGAACGTCTTCGCTCTTCTCATCAATGAAAAGAGGACAGCCCAAGTGCAGTTGTTCACACAGCTGCTCGCTGACACCCTGAGGGACACCTCGGGAAAGAGTGGCCTCCACCCCCTGAAATCCGCTCCTGTCAAGGGCCGGAACCCCAAAGGGTGAATTGGAGCGAAGTGCTGGAACCCGCCGGTTGATGGGGTTAGATTGATCACATGGGCAAGGTAGCGAGCAAACATTTTGGGGAGATCGAGCTCAACCACGGGCGTGAACATTGCTTCGTTGCGAGACACGAACTTGGCGGCAACCAGCTTGAGTTGGACCTCAACGTCACTGCGCACGATCACTTCGATGAGGCGGCCATGCGCAAGGTGGACTACAGGTTGCGCTTCCTGCCCGAACTCGTGGACCAAGTCAGGGAAATGATCGCCGACGAACTGGACCAGGACGGCACCAACCCCCAACAGTTCCTCCATTTTCACTGTTCGCAGCTCAAGGAAGAGCAACTCCAATCCGTCTTCGGCGTCAAAGACAAAGGCCAGCTCACCAACGACGTCTTCCTGAAAGCCCTCAAGCTTGGCCACGTGGCCATCTATCCCGGCCAGCCGGAACGCTACTTCGTACTGGATTTCACCCTCGGCTCACACTTCACCGACGAACTGTTGGTGGCTGCAGCTGACGAGGACGGCGTGGTGGACGACGAAATTCTCTGGGAGTCGTAACTACGTCGTGTAACAACTCACCACGGACGGTCCACCCCCGGGGCTTTGTCCGGCCCCCGCAGGTACTCGCCCCGTTCCTGACCCTCCGAACGTTCAAGCTGTGCTTGCCGCCCGCTTTCTTCAAGCTGCCGGAGTTGCTCCTGGTTCGGGGGCGGCTGCGTGGCCTGCCCGGACGTGGATGGATCGTTGCGCGGCGACTCATCCGCTGAGATCTTCCCGTTAATTCGATCCCGGGCCGCATCCAGGTTCTCACCCTCACCTGCGGAGTTAGCCGGACCCACAGCATGGCATTGCGGCGGTGCGCTTTCTACCCCGGCCTTGGCCTCCCTGAACAAGCGGGCCGCTACTTCCGGCTCCCCGGCCGCATCCCCCAGCTTCTCGATGCTCAACACAAGGTTGACTCGCACCCTGCATTCGTCCACACCAGGGCCGGCCTCCAACGCCGCTTCAAAGTCCTCCCGCGCGGCGGCAAAGTCTCCCGCAAGAACATGGGCATCACCGGAGGCGAAAAGTCCCTTATGTGGCTCCACCAGGTTTGCTACCTGCAACCACGACGCCGCACCGGCCACCCCCTCCTGCTCCCCGGCGTCGAAGGCCTGCCCGGCAGAGGCGCCAAGGACACCAACGCTCAGGAGCTTCGCCGCAACCGCGAGCGCCAGCAGCGCTGGTGGTGCTGAGTAGAGCGCCAGCCGACGTCGCCGCCGTCGTGCGTTGCGTCCGTTCATGGGGTGGTCCCCTTCCGCACGGCGGGCCGAAGCGATTGGAGGGCGGTGAAGTGCCGCAAAGGTTCGTTGATCGCCAGAAGGAAAGCGGCCAGGGAGAGCAGCCAGTAGAGTTCCACGCGGCCCGGACCGTCGGGGGTCATTGCGGTCATGGTGCCGGGGCGGGCCTGGCTCAGCATGTCCGAGGTTGGCTCGGTGCCTGTCCTATGGGCGTAGGGAACGTGGAGCTGGTCTGCGATGGCGCGCAGCTGTCCTTCGTCGATTCGTGAGACGGCGTCCTGCGGGGTGTCGGAGGTTTTGTCCTGCACGTACGCGGTATCGGGGGTGGAGGTTTCCTTCATTCTCCCGCCCCGCCCGGTACCGTACCCGAGTACTGCTCCCCCGGCCACATTGCCGGCGTTCATGGGAGCCGGCGCTTCCGCGCTGGTGTTCTCACCGTCGCCGGCGTAGAAGACCAGTGCGGGGCGCCCTGGGTGTTGCTGATTTGCCGCTTTGAGTCTGTCTTTCAGGAGTTGGGCCGCACCGGTGACGCTGCTTCCTTTGGCGTACCTGCTGTTTTGTGGTTGCAGGGTTGCCATAGCGGTTTGCAAGGCTGTTGCATCCTGTGTGAGGGGCATGCGGACGTTGGCTTTGTTATCGAAGGTGATGAGCGAAAACTTGGCTCCGGCCAGTTCCTTGGCAATGGCCATGACGTCCTGCTGGACTCCTGAAAGCCGGGTGCTGGTTCCGTTGTAGTCTTCTGCGGCCATGCTGGTGCTGGTGTCCACGACGAAGAAGACGTCCATGTCTGCGGTGCCGGTTTGGGCTTGGCCTCCAGCCCAACCGGGACGTAGAGCGGCAAGAAGCAGAAGGACGACGGCGGCACCGCGCAGGGCTGCAGGCTTAGAGGTCCGCCGCGGACGGGTTGACTCACGACGCACGTAGGTCCAAGTCGTGAAACCGAGCAAGGCTGCGAAGGCCAGGGCCAGCAGGGGCCACGGAACGATGGGGGCGAAAGTCATGGTTCCAGCCGCCAACCGAGCAGCAGCATCCCCGCACCGGCAAGCAGTGCAACGCCCAATGGCCAGTCAGGGGCGTCTGCAATCACTACCCGGGGCGCTGCAAGGTAGCTTGTAGCTTCGGTTTCCTGCACTTTCTGGACGATGCCCTGAACTGCGTCCGGGCTATCCAAAGTGAAGTAGGTGCCGCCGGTTCGTTGGGCTGCTGCTTTGAGCTGGGCCCCCGGCTGATCGGGTTGCCCGCCATAGTCCATGTCGCCGGGGTTGAGCGCGTGCACTTTCACCTTTTTCTCGGCGGCCAGGGCCGAGGCTTCGTCCAGGGTGAAGATCGGTTCTCCGGAAAGGAAGTTGTCCGTGGCCAGGACCACGGATCGCGAGCGCTCCCCTGCGTCAGTGCCGGGGAAGCTCTGCACGCAGCTTGCCAGCCCGTCGCCTATGAGCGAGGAGCCTTCCCCGTTCCACGTACCGTCAAAGAAGGACCCGGCTCCGCTGTCCAAGGCTTCCTTGGCGTTGGTGAGTTGTTCGGCGGCGAACTGGTAGTCGTCGGTGAGCGGGAAAAGCTGCACGCTGCTGCTGTCGAAGATGACCATGCCTATTCTTTCGCCATCGAATTCCTTGGCCAAGTCTTCGAAAACGGCTGCGATGGCGGCATCCGTGCTGGTCATTGACCCGGACACGTCAAGGCACAGCACAATGTCCCTGTTCCTGATTTCCGGTTGCTCTGTTGTGCGGTGGACCGGTCTTGCCGCGGCTGTGGCGGTGGCGGCGAGGAATACGGCGCCCAACACCACGGCGAGCGCCAGGCGTGTACGGTGCCGGCGTATCGCCTGCTGGTATTCGGGGAGGTCAGTGAGCCGCTCACCGTGGGCGATGGGCCTGGTCTGTGGGGCACGACGACGGCGGGACAGCCACGCGGTGACTGTCACCGCTGCTGCGGCCAGGGGAAGTATCCACCAGTAGCTCAGTTCCATGCGAGCACCACCTGACGTGCTGCTTCTGCGGATTGGCTCACGGAGTGGATCGGCAGGGGCGCGAATTCATTGGGGTAGATGCCGGCTATTCCTGCCGCCAGCTCCTTGAATTCGTGGCGCTGGAGGTCTTGGAGGGTCATGGAGGTCATAGGCAGGCCCGTGGCCGCTCCGGCGAACTCCCGCACGAGGAAGCTGAGCCTCTGGTGCGCGTCGCGCTCCGTCAGGCGACCGGCGTCGGCGTCCGCTGAGGTGGCCTCGATTGCAGACAGGCAGGCGGCTCGTAACGTGTCCAGGTCAGGAACTTGGCGGACCGGCGCGTCTTGGCGGACGGGAGCCTTCTTACGGTCCGAGAAGAGAACCCAGGCGTACCAGGCTCCGATGAGGATCACGAGCATAAGCCCGAGCCATAACCATTGCGGTTGGTATTGCAGGGGCGAATAGAAGCCCGCTTCATCCTGCACGGCTACCGCCCTTGCTAGGGGTCCTTGCCGTGAAGGCGCGGGAACGGTGCTTTTCGAGGAGAGCGAAGACTGAACCTAGGACGTCCTCGCTGCCGGTGGTTTGTTCCTCGGCGATTCCCAGCCGGTAGAACACATCCTGACGCCGCCGCTCGCGTTCCAGCGTTGCCGCAGCGTAGGCGGCACGTACCGTGGGATCCACGGCCAAGGACAGGGGAATTCCTTGCCCGGTGCCCACATCCGTGCTTTCCTGCATCCGGTTCCCGGGTTCGGCGGCGAGCTCGGCATCGCAGACTGTCAGCCACAGCACCTCGTGCCGGCCGCGCAGCCTCCGCATCAAGGTCTCCGTGCGGGCGTCCGGAAGGAACTCGTCCGCCACGGCGACGATGAGCAAACGCCCCTTCAGGTACCGCAACACATAGTCCAGCTGCTCGGCGATCCCACTGGCCTGTCCGTCCAGGGAAGCGCTCGCATCCACTTCGCGGAGCAGCCGTTCCAAATGCTCCTCACCACTGCGGGGCGGGATGTACGTGGACCTTGTGGCGTTCCCGTGCAGGAGACCTACGTCGTCACCGTGCCGGGAAGCCAGGTAACCCAGCACTCCGGCCGCATGCACGGCGATGTCCTTCTTGGTTTCCCCGGACAATGCCTGTGCGGCCATGTTCCTCCCGGTGTCCACCAGGAGAAGGACTGTGTGCCGGCGGACTGCAACGTAGCGCTTCACAAGGGGGGATCCGTGCCGTGCCGTGGCCTTCCAATCGATGTCGCGGACCTCGTCACCAGGGACATATGCGCGGAGTTCATCGAAGTCCAGGCTGCGGCCTTTGAAGACCGAACCGTACTCGCCGTCCAGAAGGGTCAGTGTCCTACGGTGGGCGAAGATGAACATCTTCGATTTAACGCGTCGGAGGAGGCTGGGCACGTCCGGGCCCCGCTACGGCGTCTGCACGGACGCCACCACGGCATCGATCACGGTCTCCACGGAGATTTCCTCCACCACGGCATCGAATCCGAGGATGATGCGGTGACGCAGGATCCGATGCGCAAGGTTCTTGACGTCCTCGGGAATGACGTGGTCACGCCCCTTGAGCAGCGCCATGGCGCGGGCTGCCTGGCTGAAGGCTATGCTCGCCCGCGGGCTGGCCCCGAATTCCACCACGTTAGCCAGCCGGGGCTCCAAGTACTGGGAAGCGTTACGGGTGACATAGGCGAGTCCGACGATGTACCGGACGATTGCGGGATCTATATATACCCGGCGCACGAGTTCCTGGACTTGGACCACGGCGTCAAGGGAAGCAGCGGCCGGAGGCTTCTGCTCTGCACTGAAAACGCCGGAGTCAATCCGGCGGATGACTTCCGCTTCCTCCGCAGGGCTCGGATAGTCAAGAACGTCCTTGAGCATGAACCTGTCCATCTGTGCTTCGGGAAGACGATACGTCCCCTCCTGCTCAATGGGGTTCTGCGTCGCGAGCACCAGGAAGGGCTGCGGCAAAGGATAGGTTTCACCCCCAATGGAGGTCTGACGCTCCTGCATGGCCTCCAGCATGGCGCTTTGCGTCTTGGCGCTGGACCTATTGATCTCGTCCAACAGAACTATGTTTGCGTGAACCGGCCCCAGCTGCGTGACAAATGTCCCCTTGGCGGCGTCGAATATCTGCGTGCCTGCGATGTCGCTGGGCAGCAGGTCCGGCGTGCACTGTATCCGGCGGAACTCCGCACTGACCGATTCTGCTATGGCTTGGGCCGCTGTGGTCTTAGCCAGACCGGGAACACTTTCCAACAGCACATGGCCGCCGGTCAATAAGCCGATAACCAATGTCTCACGCAGCCTGGCCTGGCCTACCACTTTGTTTTCGAAGCTGCGGACGATGCTACCCACGAGTTGCTGGGCACGGGCCATATCCGGTGCGTCGATTCCGGCCATGGCTGTGATCTGTTGCACTCGTGGTCCCCTCGCTGGCGTTGATGTGAAACGGCCACTCTATCCAAGCCTTCCTGAAGCAGCGTGGCAATGGGGACCCCTCCCCATGTGGACTTTGGAGGTCTATCCTTTTGCCATGCATCAGCTACCAGCCGCCTATCAGAACTACCTCGCTTCCCAGGACCAGCATGTCATCGACGCCGTACGGCCGGTCCTGCTCCAATCCGCAGCAGACCAGCGGCACGGCGTACGAATCACTTTCAACAGGGGCCCTACCGGACATCAAGCCCACCTGGACGAGTCCATACCGTATGGCGAGATCATCGAGGACATCGACTGACAGAAAGCTAACCCTTCATAGCACCGGACAGGGCAAACGAATTTCCCATGCCACGGGATACCAGCGCGTAGAGCACCAGCACGGGGACCGAATACAGGATGGAGAACGCGGCCAGTTGGCCGTACGCAATTGCACCGTGCTGGCCAAAGAAGCTGAAGATTGAGACAGCGGCTGGTTGCTTAGCGCTGGATAACAACAGGATGAACGGGACGAAGAAGTTCCCCCACGCCTGAATGAAAACGAAGATGAACACCACTCCGAGTCCTTGCCGCATCAGCGGCAACACGATGCTCCGCAGCGCCGCCAGCGTAGATGCACCGTCCACCCATGCCGCTTCCTCCAACTCACGAGGGACCGAATCCATGAAATTCTTGGTCATCCATATCGCCATGGGCAAAGTTGTGGTGGCCATGAAAAAGATGGTCGCCGCCATTGAATCCAGAAACTGCAGCTGAACAAACAGGCCATAGACCGGCACCATGATGGCCGTCACGGGGAGCGATGTCCCAAAGAGAATCGTGTACAGGAAGGGCTTGTTGAACCTGGACTGATACCTGGACAAAGGGTAGGCGGCAAGCACAGCTGCAAGCACATTCACCACAGCAGTGCCCGCCGATAACAGGAAACTGTTTGCCAAGGGCTGGAACAACAACTCAGGAGTCATCACCGCTCGAAAATTCTCAGTGGACGGCGCCACAGGAACTTTGGTCTGGTAGCCGGCCTGAGGATCAACGGAAGCCAACAGCAACCACAGCAGGGGCGCAACAAAGCACACCCCGATCACCGCAAGGGCGACGTCCGCGCCCAGCTTCGCCTTGATAGTCATGTCTTTTGCTCCCGTAGCAGCCTCACGTACACCGCGCCGAAAACCATTCCCAGCAGAATCAGTACAGACGCCACAGCTGTGCCGTAGCCGATGTCACCGAACTTGAAGGCCTCCTGGTAGGCCAACACGGGCAACGTGGTACTGGCATTGGCCGGACCACCTGCAGTCATCACCCAGATGAGGGTGAACACTGCCAACGTCTGAAGGGTGATCAGCATCAAGTTAGTGGCAATGCTGCTCCGGATCAGCGGAAGCGTGATGAACGCGAGGCGTTGCCAGCCGCGCGCTCCATCCATGAGCGCAGCCTCCGCCACATCCCGGGGAACATCAGCCAACGCCGCACGGTAAACCAGCATGGAAAACGCAGTTCCACGCCACGTGTTCGCCAGCACGATTGCCACCAAGGGAAAGGAATACAACCAATCCGGCCCCTCACCTCCCAAGGCGCCCACTACCTGGTTGAGCGTCCCGTCCCGGTTGAAGTAGGCGTAAGCGGCAAAAGCCGCCACGATCTCCGGAAGCACCCAGGCCGCCACCACTGCAGTACCCACCCACGCTGCCACTGCCTTGCGCGAACGGGTCATCAGCAGGGCAATGAGTAAACCCAGCACATTCTGGCCCAGCACTGCGGAAGCCACGACGAACACCACCGTGAGCCAGGCGGAGAAAGGAAAGTCATCATCGCTGAACATCCGGACGTAATTGTCTGCTCCCACCCACTGCGGATCCCTGGCAGCCTTACCCGACAACGCGGCGTCCGTGAATGACGCATAAAAAGACCACGCCACAGGAGCCAGCAGGAACACCAGGAGCAGAAGAACGGCAGGAAATACCGGCAGCAGCCGCAGGAAGCGGCGAATTCTCATTTCTCCAGAACCTTGTCCTCACCTACCAGTTTCCGAACGGTGGCATCGTATTCAGCTGCTGCTTCCTCAGGACTCTGTTTACCGGTGATCACAGATTCCGTAGCTACCTGGACGGCCGTGGAAATTCTGGGGTAATCGGCCGTCGCGGGCCGGTAGTGCGTCACCTTCACCAGCTCTGAAACGTCCTTCACGAACGGGTTGGCCGCCAAGTATCCCGGATCCGATGCCACATCCGCACGCACGGCGATCTGGGAATTATTGACGTCGAAGGCAAGCGCATTCTTCTTGTTCAGCGCCGTGGTGAGGAAGCTGAAGGCGAGCTCAGGGTTCTTGCTCTTCGCCCCCACAGCCAGTGTCCAACCGCCGGACATGCTCACACCTCCGGGATCCTGCCCCTTCTGCGTGGGGAACATCGCGACACCCATTTCCTGCTCGTACCCGGCCCACTCATAGGCGCCGCCCTTCTGCCAGAACGACGGCGAATAGGAACCCTCCACGGTTGCGCCCAGTTTGCCTTGCGGGAACCACTCGCCAAAAACCTTCTTCCAGACGTTGGCGTCCAGGGCTTCGGCAGGACTCACGGCCAGTTTCTCGTCATAGAGGGTTTTGAGGAAAGCCAAGGAATCCCTGAACCCTTGGGAACCCACCACCCATTTCTTCTGGTCCCCGTCATACAAACTGCTGTCAGTGCCATACAGCAGCTCGTAAAAGCTCTGCATGACCGTGCCCTCGCCGGTCCCCTTACCTGCGTACATGGTGAAAGGGATGACCTGGGGATCAGAAGCCTTGATGGCGCGGGCGGCCGTGAGGATCTCGTCCCAGGTCTTTGGTTGCCACGGCACGGGAATTCCAGCCTTCTGAAGGACGGACTTGTTGTACCAGATTGCCCGGGTATCGGTGCCCAGCGGGACCGCGTAAATACCGCCGTCGTCCGCACGTCCGGCCTCCTTGGCTGCGTCGTTGAACGACTTCCAGTCATCCCACTTCTCAAGGTAACTGTCCAGCTTGAGCAGGTACCCGGCGTCGACGTCGGAACGCACCTTGAAGGTGTCCTCATAGAAAACGTCAGGTGCCGTATCAGCTGACCGCTGGGCCAAGGCTAATTTGGTCCCGTAGTCGTCGTCGTTGGCCTGGATGGGTTGGAGGTCCACTGTCACACCGCTATTGGACGCTTCGAATTCCTTTTTTGCGTCCTGCATGACCATATCCAGGGCCGTGAACGAGTCACTCTTCTGATAAACGATCTTCAGGGTCTTGCTCACCGTGGCCTCAGGCGTAGGCGAACAGGACGTCGCTGCCGCAAATACGGCAGCGACGGAAACAAGTGCTGCGGCAAACTTCACTGGCGCATACTTCAGTGGCGCTTTGATCACAGGACGGCGCATGGTGCTCCATTCAGTCGAACGTGGCTACAGCCCCCATACTTCACCGTGACACACCTGCGACGTGGCCGAGCCTTATGGTTATTCAGTTGTCCTACTACTAACTAGCCCTCCAGCAGGAGCCTTTGCGCCCGTGGTGCCAGCATGTGCTCCAAAACCAGGCAGGCGGCACCGATGGCTCCAACGTCCTCGCCCACGCCAGATCCCACAACTTCGAGATCGTGGATCATGCGGGCCGCGTTGTTTTTGTCCAACAGTTCCGGAACACGTTCCATGAAGTAAGGCGACATCCGCCCCCAGAACGGGCCACCGAAAACGACGCGCTCCACGTCCAGGGTGTTGGTCACTATGGAAACGGCACGCGCAACGAGGGTTGCGGACTTGTCCAAGATGGCGATTGCCCTGCCGTTACCGGCGTCGGCAGCGTCGCACAACTGGGCATACCGTTCCTGGACTTCGGGGCCGTCAGCACCAGCACGATGCCCTTCCAGCACACCAGCGGCTTCGGCTTCGGCCACCAGCACCTGCGGGATGCAGGAAGACTTTACGCAGCCACGCAGTCCGCAATCACACAGCGGACCCTGCGGGTCCACCACGATGTGGCCGATTTCGCCGGCATTGCCCGAGGTCCCGCGCACCACTTCATCATTGAGGACAATGCCGCAGCCGATGCCTGTTCCCATGTACATGAACACGAAGCTGCCGGCACCGCTGGCGCCGCCTGCCCAGGTTTCCGCAACGGCAGCACTGGTCACGTCCTTGTCCACCAAGGTTTCCATGCCGGTGGCCTCGGCTAAGGCCTCCCGGATGCGCACACGGTTCCACCGCGTCAGGAGCGGAGGCTCCACCACCGAACCTTCGTCAAGGTCGATGGGTCCTGGGACAGCAACGCCCAGCCCGGCAATCTTGGACGCATCGACCCCCGATTCCTCAATGAGGATATTGATCTGCCCGGCGATGCTGGTGATCACCCCGGCCGGATCACCACCGGGAGTTGCCATCCGGGAATGCTTGACGACCTCACCCAGCAGGTCCAGAACTACGAAGGTGATGACTGCCGGATCCAGATGAACGCCCACAGCGTACATTCCGGCCGGGTTCAGGCGCAGGATGGTCCTGGGCTTGCCCGGACCAGAGCCCTCCTTGCCGGCCTCCACGATCAACTGCTGATCCAGCAGACGCCTGGAAATGTTGGAAATGGTCTGCGGGGAAAGTCCCACGATCTGAGCCAACTCCACACGGCTGAGCCCACCTGATGAGCGGCGGATCGCCTCCAGAATGACAGTTAGATTAAAGTCCCCCATGCGGGGAAGGTTGGTTCCGCGCCTCGGTGTCGGCTGCCGGATCTCAGTCACTGATGCCCCTAGTCATTGGGATGAACTTCGTCGAAGTTGGTCTTTGTCTGAATCGTACGATACCGCCGCCGTTGGGGATATGAGCACACGCTGACACCGGCATCAGGGCTTGGTAACGATGCCGGTTGAGTGTGCCAGCGGCAGCCATGTGCTCAGATCCTTGATGGCACCGCTTAAGACTTCCGACTCCGCGTTACCGTGAATTTTGGATTCCGGCCTTCCTCCACCGTCGGCCCGATATGCCGTTCAAGTGCCGCGCGGTACTGCAGATGGCTGTTGTAGACGGTCCACAGCTCTCCACCAGGGGCGAGAACCCGCGCAGCAGCCTGGAACATTTTCAGAGCTGCGCCGGCATGAACACTGGCGCCCAAGTGGAACGGCGGGTTCAGCAGGATGAGGTCCGCGCTGCCTGGTTCAAGGGTGGACATGGCGTCATCGTGGATCACTGCCACCCGCTCCCCCAGTCCGTTGGCCTTCGCTGTTGCCTTTGCTGAAGCGACGGCCGCAGCGGATTGGTCGGTGGCGACCACAAGGGCATCCGGATGACGAAGTGCGTACATCGTGGCGAGGATACCGGTCCCGCAACCGAGGTCAACAGCCTGCCGGGCAGCCGGTATACGGTCCATGAAGGTCAGCAAGTAGCGCGTGCCAATATCCAGGCGTGCGCCGGAGAAAGCAGCGCCATGCGCACAAACCGTAATCCCCAATTCCGGAAGGGACTCCACCACCGGAAAAGTGTGATCATTCGGCGCTGCTTTGGGCTCACGCGCCACCAGAACCCGGGACTTTTGCCGGGCAAGTTGCGGCTGGACTGATGCGAAGTACCGTTCCAGGACTGCATTCATGCCGAGCGACATGTGCTTGACGCGACCTCCGGCGAGCAGGACCGCATCCGGGGCAGCAAACCTGGCTACGGCGTCGGCGATTTCCTCCAACTCAGCCAGCGACTTAGGCAACTGCAAAAGCACTACGTCGGCGTCGTCCAATAGCTCCCGGCTCAGCTCGTGTCCGGTGAAGCGACCCTCCAAGCCGGCAGAAACTGCGTTGCGTTCCAGCGCCAGCCTTCCGGAGAACAGATCCTGGTTTACGCGTACATGCCCGACGGCGAGTCCTGCCAGGGCGCCTAACGTCAGGGCGCCGTAGCGGTCGCCAATGACAACCACCTTGGAGTCGGGGCCAACCAGATCTGTAGCCGTCTCCAGCAGGAGCCTGTCTGTGGCATCAAAAGCCTGAAGGTTGTCCGCCTCGACGTCAGGAAGCCTACTCAACCCGCCCAAGAGCGCTTCAACATCCATTACCGTCACGTTGAGTTTCTCGCTTTCATGCATAACTGTCTCGACTTTACGGTGGCGTGGGAGGAACCTAGTGCTTGCAGGACGCAAACACCTGTCATGCCTTCCAGTGGCAACCACGGAGGCGGCAGGCACAGGTCACGGCGACCCCTGGAGCCAGGCACCGGGATCTACCCATCATTTGGGCTCCCCTCCCTCTGTGAGAAACCATGAGTGTCAATGTTGTCACGAACCTTGAAGTAAAGTCCCACAACTCTCCCGACGAAACGAGGCGACCCAACAAGACGGTGCTGGACCTCGTCACCGTGGGCGAATACACAATCGGCCGGATGACCTTCGAACCAGGCTGGACGTGGGCCGACTGCATCAAACCTGTAGTGGGCACCGACTCGTGCGAATTGAGCCACGTAGGATTCTGCGTTTCCGGCAACTTGGAAGTAGAAACCACCGACGGCGGCAAGATCAACATTTCAGCCGGTGATTCCTACAGCATCCCGCCGGGTCATAACGCCCGCGTGGTGGGCGACCAACCGTTCCAAGGCGTCGAGTTTGTCAGCGGCGCCGAATTCGCGCGCCCCGCCGAGTAACCCCGAATCCACACGGACAACGAAAAAGACCCCGCTCAATGAGCGGGGTCTTTCAACCGAAGTGGAGCTGAGGGGACTCGAACCCCTGACCCCCTGCATGCCATGCAGGTGCGCTACCAGCTGCGCCACAGCCCCGGATTTATAGTGCAAATCCGCTACTTCCAAGCGGAATGATTTCTCTTCCCGTCGAAGCAACTCGTCAATACTAACCACAATCGCTTGAGAAGCGAAATCGTCTGAATATGACCTGCATCACCGCGATAGGTTGGCCCGCCGAGGTTGCCGCAGCCGAGGTGCGTTGGATCATTCCACCGCACCTCCCCCCAAAACCAGCTGCGCCGGAGCCGCCCTCAACCAAACGGCATGGCTCCCCCTGAAGTCTAGAATTTCCTGGCACTAAAACCAAACCGTTCAGTCGGTTTAGGATTGCTGAGGCCCGTCGCGCCCCCGGTGGTAGCGTTGTGGAGTCTCGACGGCGGCCCACCCCTCCGTCTCCTGACTCACCCGAGAGGCCACCCACCACCGATGCAACAACGTGCGAAAGACACCAGGCTTTCCGTCATTGAAGGTGCCGCCCGGGTTTTCGCGGAAATCGGTTACGGCAACGCAAGCCTGACCGACATCACCAAGCGCGCCGGCGTCACCAGGGGTGCGCTCTACTTCCACTTCACCTCGAAGCGGGAGTTGGCATTGGCTGTCATCGAGGAACAGCACGCAATCGTTCAGGCGGCCGGATCTGAAATAGCAGCCTCGGAAGCCCCCGCCTTAGACAGGCTCATAGGCCTCTGCAGGATGTTCGGGCAACAACTCCTGGACGAACCCGTGGTCCAAGGCGGCATACGACTGACTTTCGAAGCCTCCGCGTTCGACGCTGACGTCTCGGGCCCCTACCAGGATTGGATCAACACAGCGGAGCAGCTGCTGCGACAGGCAGCCACGGACGGCACCGTCCGTGCCGACCTGGATGCCGCCGCCTTTGCCAGATATCTGGTTGCATCCTTCACTGGAGTTCAGATGGTTTCCGAGGTCCTTACATCACGTGAAGACGTCCTGCTGAGGATCGAACAGATGTGGGAGTTCATGCTGCCGGCTCTACAGCCAACCAGTTCCAACTAGCCAGTTTTCCGCGGGGACGTTTTTCCAATGCGAAAAGGTCCTGCCTTCTTCATGATTCATGAAAAAGACAGGACCTCGTTGGTGGAGCTGAGGGGACTCGAACCCCTGACCCCCTGCATGCCATGCAGGTGCGCTACCAGCTGCGCCACAGCCCCATATTCTTGCTGCTTCGCGATCAGATTTTCGGCTACCCGCGCCGAAGCAACTCAAATATCTTAGAACAGCATTTCCGAAAATTCCAAATCGGACATATTTCGGCAGGCTGCTGCTCCTAGTGCCCGGAATCCTCCGCGGTAACAGCCTTGGCAGAAGCGTCATCGCCCAATTCGAGGTCCACCACAGGGCAGTCCTTCCAGAGCCGCTCCAAGGCGTAGAACACCCGGTCCTCGGAGTGCTGGACGTGGATCACGATGTCGGCATAGTCCAAGAGGACCCAACGACCTTCGGACCGGCCCTCGCGGCGTACAGGACGAAGGTCCTGCTTCATCAGTTCTTCCTCAATACCGTCAACAATGGCGTTGACCTGACGCTCGGTGGGAGCCGACGCAATCAGGAAAACGTCAGTGAGCGCCAAACGCTCGCTGACATCCAATGCGACGATGTCCTCGGCAAGCTTCTCAGCCGCGGCACGCGCAGCGTGACGAGCGAGTGTGATGGATTGTTCATGTGCAGACACGGGGTACTCCTTGTTGTGGCCAATGGCCTGTGTTTGGCGTGAGCCATTTGTACAGCGATAGTTCGTGAGCCATTTTGCAGCGATAGTTACTCTCCAGCGGAACTAGCCGCTGGTGATCATGATGATGCCGACGATGAGGGCCACAAGGCCCAGCGCCAGGACGCCGAATTGCAACAGCCTGTTACGTTGAGCGCGGGCCAAGCCCGCAGTGTTGGCATCCAAAGGATCAAGGCCGTACGCCGCGCTGGCCGAAACTGGTGTGCGCTGGGTTTCTTCGTTGGGCTCCCCCGCCGGCTCAGGACGTTTCCTTGCCGATTTCGCTACCGCCTCTGCACGGGCCAGAACGCCGGCGCGGCCACGGGGTCCCGACTTTTTGGCCTGGGTTTGTCCGGAGTCGACTGTAGGCCCGGCTGAGGTAATCAGCGGAACAAACGTGGTGCTGGGGCGCTTCATGACGGGACGCTCAATCCCCGGCATCTTCACGAACTCCAGTGGAGTCACCATCGCGAGGTTGTTTGCCGTGGACGGTCCTGCGTCCGCCGTGGGCGACTTCCCGTTCCCGCCGGAACCCGAAGGGGTCTTACCGGAATCCGAGGTGGTCTTTCCGGAATCCACCTGGGTCTTCTCAGCAAGCTTCTGCTTGGCAGCAGCACGCTTGTTCAAGACTGCAGCACGCTCCGCGAGGGCAATCTGCTGAGCCAGCACATCAGGATCCACGGCCAAGGGATCCTGCTCGGCGATATGTTCCAGCTTAGCCGTCTGGTTTTCCACCTGGGCGGCGATCAGTTGCCGAACTGCAAGCGCCTGTTCCACGGACATTTCGGACTCCGCGGGAGCGCTGGAAGGCTTGTTGGCGGCCTCCGGCTGGGGTGCCTCTTGTGCGGTTTCGTCCTCTTTGGCCGCATCCTTTGCAGTCTGTTGCTTGGCTGGCGCGGACGCAGCGGACGAGCCGGCAGGCATGGGGACAACCGGATTCATGGAGGTGGCAACTTCAGCCTGAAGTTGCTGGAGGCGCAGCTGGCGACGCGTGGGCGGACCCCCACCGGAGAGCTGCTCCTCCTTGTCGGCCAGCTCCTTGATGGTGCGCAGTGCGGCACGATCCCGGGCACGGATCTGGGAGGACCGTTCCTGGGCCGCAGGCCCTACGGCATCCACCGGAACATCGGCGGCGCGGCGATTGCGGCCGTTCGGACGGTCGGCATGTGGAGGATTCTCTACCTTCTCAGGCGCGGAAATATCCACGTGCTGTTCCTCGGGGCGCTCTTCACGGGCACGCCGAAGCTCACGCCTGCTGCGGATGGGTCGCTGGTCCTGGCTGCTCATTCAAAACTCATTCAGTACGTGCTTGGTCGTCTGATCCGGACAGTGCGGGTGTCAGATCTGCTTCGATGGGTGGCGCCGCGTACAGTCCATACTTTGCGATGTATTGCACCACTCCGTCAGGCACGAGGTACCAAACCGGATTCCCTGCACCCACGCGGGTCCTGCAATCCGTGGAGGAGATTGCCATGGCAGGAACTTCCAACAAGCTGACGTCATCCCTGCCCATGTCGTGCAGTTCATGCCCGGGACGGGTGACGCCAACGAAGTGGGCCAAGGACCACAACTCGTCCACGTCCTTCCACGAAAGGATCTGAGCCAAAGCGTCTGCGCCGGTGATGAAGAAAAGGTCGGCGTCAGGACGCTCTGCACGGAGATCGCGGAGGGTATCAATGGTAAAAGTAGGCCCCGGACGGTCAACATCCACCCGGCTTACAGTGAACCGGGGATTGGAGGCTGTAGCGATGACCGTCATCAGGTAGCGGTGCTCAGGCCTGCTGACCAGCTTGTGGGATTTCTGCCACGGCTGGCCTGTGGGTACGAAGACCACTTCATCCAGGCCGAACTTTGCTGCCACTTCACTGGCAGCAACAAGGTGGCCGTGATGAATGGGATCGAACGTTCCACCCATCACGCCCAGCCGGAGCCTGCGCCCCGCCTCCCCACGCGGTGTTGCGGCGATAATGTTAGTGGCCTTGGCCGTGCGTGTGCTTGTTCGGGTGCTGGCGGTGCGGATCGGCGTGCTCTTCCACAGCCTCATGGCGGTTGCCAAGGTTGGTGTAGGCGAGGGTTACGAACAGGAGAACCAGCATGAGGGCGAACATCACTGCGCCGAAGACCCACGGCTCGGCCCACAGCGGAGCGAGTTCCTCGTGGCCGCCTTCAGTTTGGGCGGCAATGGACGTGGCGATCTGCTGAAACAGCATCTTCTCCCCTAGTTGGTTCTCAAAGGATTTTTCGACGGCGGGACTCCCCGCCGTTCCGGACTTCTGTTCTATGTTACCGCGTTGCTAGCCGCGGATCTGGCCCTCGCCCTGGACGATCCACTTGGTGGTGGTCAGCTCCGTGAGGCCCATGGGACCCCGGGCGTGCAACTTCTGGGTGGAAATACCCACTTCGGCTCCGAGGCCTAGCTCGCCGCCGTCAGTGAACCGGGTGGAGGCATTGACGATCACAGCTGCGGAATCTATGTCCGCGATGAACTTCTCAGCGTTTGCCAGGTTGTTGGTGAGGATCGCTTCAGTGTGTCCGGTGGTCCAGGTACGGATGTGGTTGACTGCTTCATCCAAGCTGTCCACCATAGCGACGGCCAGATCGAGATCCATGTACTCGGTGGCCCAGTCCTCGTCGTCGGCAGGAACGGTTTCCACGTCCTTGCCCAAAGCAGCAGCGATCCGATCATCCACGTGGAGGGTGACACCGGCCGAACGCAAGGCTTTGGCAACGGCAGGCAGCACCGTGGCGCCGGAATGCACCAGCAGGGTCTCCACGGTGTTGCAGACGCTGGGCCTCTGGGTTTTGGCGTTGAGGAGGATCTCTACGGCCATCTCTTCACCCGCGGACTCGTCGATGAAGATATGGACATTCCCTTCGCCGGTTTCAATGACAGGCACGGAAGAGTTGGTCACCACCGTTTGGATGAGATCGCGCCCACCGCGGGGAATGAGGACATCCACACGGCCGCGGGCTCGCATCAGCACGTTGGCTCCTTCGCGGCCGTACTGGTCCACGGTCTGCACCGCGTCAGCGGGCAGGCCCACGGAATCCAACGCTTCGCGAAGAATCCGGACAAGTGCCTCGTTGGTGTTGGCCGCGGCGGAACCTCCACGAAGGATCACAGCGTTGCCGCTCTTCAATGCAAGGCCGGCAATATCTACTGTGACGTTCGGCCGGGCCTCATAAATGGCGGCCACAACACCCATGGGGACGTTTACTTGGCGCAGGCGCAGTCCATTGGGAAGTGTCTGGCCCCGGACCACGTTGCCCACAGGATCGGGCAATCCGGCCAGGTTTTCCAAAGCAGCCACCAAGCCGTCAATACGGGCGGGGGTCAAGGTCAAACGGTCCAGGAGTGCTGCTGAGGTGCCGTTTGCCCGGCCTACGGCAACATCCTTGGCATTGGCTTCCAATACATGCTTCCGGTTCTCCACCAAGGCAGCTCCGATGGCGCGCAGCGCGCGGTCTTTCCATGCGCGGTTTGCCTGTCCCATACGGCGGGCAGCCTTACGGGAGCGGTCCGCTATGGCGTGAACGGCAGCCTGGACATCTTCCGGTGACAACGGCGCGCCGCCTGCTGCAGGGTTCTCCGGCGTCTGGCCGGGGGTACCGGAAACATCAGAGATCACAGGGGCGTCAGGGGTCAGCGCTTCAGTCATGCTCCAAGTTTAGATGAGCGCGATGCCCTCAGGAGCACCAGATCATCAACATGAACAACTTCGCGGTCATAGCCGCGGCCCATGGCTTGGCCCAGCTCCTGGGTGGTGCGGCCCAACATGCGCGGGAGTTCATCGGAAGAGTAATTCACCAAGCCGCGCGCCACCACCGTTCCGTCGTGGGCAACCATCTCAATGGGGTCGCCGGCTTCGAAGTCACCGCTGATGTCCGAAATGCCTGCGGGAAGGAGTGACCTGTGCCGGTCGCGCACGGCTTTCACTGCGCCGTCGTCGAGCATCAACCGGCCCTGGACCGTGGCCAGGTGCGCCAACCAGAGGAGGCGGACCGGCTTGCGATTGCCATTCACGGCGAACCAGGTTCCCACATCCCCGCCGGACAAGGCTGCCGCAGCGTTGGCCGTGGACGTGACCAAGGCATGGATGCCCGAGCCGGCAGCAATGGACGCAGCTTCCACTTTGGTCATCATGCCGCCGGTTCCTACGCCGGCTTTGCCTGCCTTGCCGATGGTCACATCCTCAAGGTCCCGCGGACCTCGGACCAGCGGAATGCGTTGGGCGCCTTGGGAAGGCGGGCCGTCGTAGAGGGCGTCGACGTCGGAGAGCAGCACGAGCGCGTCGGCGCGAACCAGGTGCGCCACCAAGGCAGCCAGGCGATCGTTGTCGCCGAAGCGGATCTCATGGGTGGCCACGGTGTCGTTCTCATTGACTACCGGCACCACGCCGAGGTTCAACAATCTGTCCAGCGCCCGGAATGCATTGGTGTGCTGCGTTCGGCGCATGAGGTCATCGGCAGTCAGCAGAACCTGACTGACGGTCACGCCGTGGGCGCTGAACGCCTGCGTGTACCGTGCCATCAGGAGGCCCTGCCCAACACTCGCGGCAGCCTGCTGCGTGGCCAGGTCTTTAGGCCGCTTGGCCAAACCCAAGGGGGCAAGACCGGCGGCGATGGCACCCGAGGACACCAGGATGATCTCCGTGCCTGCATTGCGCTTGTCAGCAAGAGCATTTACCAGCCCGGTGAGGGACTTCTCGGAGATGCCACCCTTGATGCTGGTCAGCGAGGATGACCCCACTTTGACAACAATTCGCTTGGCGTTGGCGAGGGCTTGACGTTCAAGGCCTTCTGCTGTGTCCGGAGCGTCGACAGTCCTAGTCGTCATCACCGGAATCCAGGTGACTTTCCTTCACTGCCTGCGCGCGCCGACCACTGACGGATTCGGTCCAGATACCAGCCTTGCGCTCCGCTTCGAGCTCGGCCCTCGCGGCAGCCTTGGCCTCACGGCGCTCGATCTGCTCATCGCGCTTCTGTGAACGTGTGGGACGGTCACCGATGTCCGCGACGCGGATGTCAGTCCCGCGGGGCGTTGCAAGGAGTTCAGCGCCGGCCATCATGGTGGGCTCCCAGTCGAACACCACGCCATCGTCTTCACCGATGACCACGGTGTCGCCGGGCTTGGCGCCAACCTTGAACAGCTCAGTTTCCACACCAAGCTTGGCAAGACGATCGGCAAGGTAGCCAATGGCTTCCTCGTTGGTGAAGTCAGTCTGCTTGACCCAGCGCACAGGCTTTTCACCCAATACGCGGAACAGGGGCTCGAGGTTCTTCTCCTCGCGGCGGATTTTGAATCCGGACTCGTTGACGGCGCGCGGACGCAGGACGGGAGGTGCCACCTTGGGAGGCGCGGTCTGCACGGCGTTACGTGCTGCTTGGACGATCTCAGCCATGGCAAAGCCGAGCTGACGCAAACCTTCGTGGCTTGTTGCCGAGACTTCAAAAACTCGGTATCCGCGGGCTTCAAGGTCCGGACGGACGAACTCGGCCATATCCTTGCCGTCAGGAAGATCCACCTTGTTGAGGACTACCAACTTGGGGCGCTCATTCAGTGGCACCACTTCACCGTCAACGCCGGCATAGCTCATGTCTACCGCGTACTTCTCGAGTTCGGCTTCGATGATGGCGAGGTCGGAAAGGGGATCACGGTCTGATTCAAGGGTTCCGCAATCAAGGACGTGAACCAGCGCAGCGCAGCGCTCTACGTGCCGCAGGAAGTTATGGCCCAAGCCCTTGCCTTCGCTGGCGCCTTCGATCAGGCCGGGAACATCGGCGATGGTGAAGCGCACGTCGCCGGCCTGCACCACACCAAGGTTGGGAATGAGGGTGGTGAAGGGATAGTCGGCAATCTTGGGCCGGGCAGCAGACATGGCCGCAATGAGGCTCGACTTACCGGCAGAGGGGAAACCGACCAAGGCGATGTCTGCGATGGACTTCAGTTCCAGGACGATGTCGCTGGATTCACCTTCGATGCCCAGCAGGGCAAAGCCCGGCGCCCGGCGCTTCTGCGATGAAAGGGATGCGTTGCCGAGGCCGCCTTGGCCACCAGCGGCCGCAATGTACTCAGTGCCCTCGCCAACGAGGTCAGCCAGGACTTCGCCGTCCTTGGTCTTGACCACGGTGCCATCGGGCACGGGAAGAATCAGGGTTTCACCGTTCTTGCCGCCTCGCCAGTCACCCATGCCTGGGCCGCCGTTGGTGGCGTGGCGGTGGGGAGCGTGGTGGTAGTCGAGCAGCGTTGTGGTCTGGGCGGAGACGCGAAGGATGACATCGCCACCGTTGCCGCCGTTGCCGCCGTCAGGGCCGCCGAGGGGCTTGAACTTCTCACGCTTGACAGAGACACAGCCGTGGCCGCCGGTTCCGCCGGATACGTGCAGGACTACCCGGTCTACAAAGCTCGCCACGTGGATCTCCTCAGTTGCTGTCTTACAGCGTTTGTTGCTGTTGCCAGCGCTGTTGCAAAAACCAGTGCGCTACGGCGCCCTAGTCGATTGTAATGCGGTTAAAAGAACGGTGGAGCGGGCCGTTTGGCCCGCTCCACCGGTTCAGAACTTGTTGTTACTCTGCAGCTGCAGCAGCAACAATGTTCACTACGCGACGGCCGCGGCGAGTACCAAACTCAACCGCACCGGCCTGCAGTGCGAACAGGGTGTCGTCGCCACCGCGACCGACGCCTGCACCCGGGTGGAAGTGGGTTCCACGCTGGCGAACGATGATCTCGCCAGCGGAAACTACCTGACCACCGAAACGCTTGACGCCCAGGTACTGAGCGTTGGAGTCACGACCGTTGCGAGTGGAACTCGCGCCTTTTTTGTGTGCCATGTGAAATGCCTGCCTCTAAATTTCTGGGGAAACTGAAAAACCTGAACAGCGGTAACGAAAGTTACGCGATGCTGGTGATCTTGATCTTGGTCAGTTCCTGACGGTGACCCTGACGCTTCCGGTAGCCGGTCTTGTTCTTGAACTTCTGGATGACGATCTTCGGACCACGGAGGTCTTCGAGGATCTCAGCCGTGACCTTGACGTTGGCCAGTTCCGCAGCAGCGGAAGTGACCTTGTCGCCGTCAACCAGGAGCAATGCGGGCAGCTCAAGCGTGCTACCGGCTCCACCGGGGACGCGGTTCAGCGTTACGTAGTCTCCAACGGAAACTTTTTCTTGGCGGCCGCCTGCGCGGACAATCGCGTACACCACTTGGGTACTCACTTCTCTCGACGTTTATTACAAAATTTGCGTGCGGAACCTTGAACCGGAATCAGGCCTGGTTCGCGCTGTGCCTCAACGCCGTGGACTTCTGATCGAAGCCCGCGAGTCATCCCATGAACAATTCCAAGGGGCATAACCCAAGTGTTGGCGTAAGCACCGAAGATCAAGATTACGCTAGTTTGACCTTCGTCTGCAAATGAGGCCGAGTCCGGAGGCTACCTCGTGACTTGCGTCACCAGTTGATACGGACTCTCCCGGCACCGTGCCCATACAGCCTACCGTGTTTGCGCGAGATTAACGCGATTCGGCCAGCGACGCGCGGAAGTGTCCCCGCAATCGCATCTAATCCGCCCAAGGGAACCCTGCCAAAGTGACGCCCGGCAAACTCAGGCAAACAGCCTGGGAGCATCGAAGAATGCGGTCTCGTAACGGCAGGACTGGGTGAAGGCCTCCATCATCGCGGCCCTCTCCGTATCAGAAGCCGCGACCGCCGCAGCATCCGTGAGGCTGATCGCTTTCCGCGTTGCCGCGGCGAAGTCCTCGTCAGCGTAGGTCGTCAGCCAGTCGGCATACGCATGGTCCGCCGCGGCGCCCGCATTCAGGTAATTGGCATGGAGCTGCCGCCCCACCTCCGCGTACAACCAGAAGCAAGGAAGTATTGCGGCGAGAACCACGGCGTAACTGCCGGAAGCGGACGTTGCCAGCAAATGGTCCACGTAGGACTTGGTGACCGGCCCCAGTGCGGTCGGCGCTTCACGGCTGCTTAGCCACGTCCTGTGCAACTCCGACTCTACCTCCAGGCATTGCTGCGATGACCTGGCCCAGAACAGTTGCTCTTCTTCCGTGGGGGCCAGGGCGCCGGCACGTGCCAAGACCCGGGAGTACCCGTTGAGGTAGATCGCATCCTGGGCGAGGTAGTAAGTGAAATCACGTTCTGGGAGTTCTCCGGATTGGAGTTGCTGAATAAAGGGAAGTCCATGAATGGATTCGAGTTCCGGAACGGCCGCCTCCCACAAAGCCGCAGCGAAGGCGCCCGGGGCTGACGCTCGCTGGAGGTGATGGAAGTGATGCACCGGACCGTTCCCCCGGCCTACCTGGAGTTCCGCCGAGGCTGTCAAAGCTCCGAGTAGCCAGGGCTTTACTTCCCGCAGTGATGTTTCCCAGTTGCCCGTGCGGGCCTGGACGGTGGCCAGGGCGGACGAAAGAGAGCAACCGGTTCCGTGGCTGTTGCGCGTCGCCACGCGGGGACCTGATACCTCCACAACATCCCGTGACAAAAGCCCTGTGGTGTTCACCAAGGCATCCGGGCATTCCGGGCCCGGCAAGTGGCCACCCTTGACCAGAACTGTGTTTCCGTACTCCGCAGCAAGCCGCTTGCCTTGCTCCAGTGCCGAAGCCCAGTCTGCTGCCTCAGGCTCCCCCAGCAGCATGGCAAGCTCAGGAACATTGGGAGTAATGAGGTGGGCCAGGGGTAGCAGTGAACGCAGGGCATTCTCCGCGGACTCCCGCAGCAGCCGGTCGCCACTGGTGGCCACCATCACCGGATCAAGAACCACGACGGCGGGGCGCACCTCTTCGAGCCAGTCCCGGACCTGGGCAATGACGGCAGCATCGCCGAGCATTCCGATCTTGACGGCATCAACGATGATGTCGCCGCTAATTGCTTCCAGTTGTTGACGCAGGAAATGCGCCGGAGGGACGTGGACTGCGCTCACCCCCACTGTGTTTTGCGCGGTGAGAGCCGTAATGGCAGTCATGCCGTACCCACCCAACGCTGCAATGCTCTTCAGGTCCGCCTGAATTCCGGCACCGCCGGAAGGGTCCGAACCGGCAATAGTGAGAACGCGCGGGACCTGGCGGGCTGACGTGTGAGCGTCCAGCGGGTATACCGAGTGGAGCGGGTACACAGATGAATGTAGTGATGCAGCCATGAGGACATCCCTTCGCCGGTGCTAACCGGACAGGTTCAACGGGTCTGGATCTCAGCCGGGCCCATCGCCCGGCACCCCGTGTCAGTCCCCTAGCCTAGCCGGGAAGCCTGGTGCTGCAGGTACCGAACCATCCGGGAGCCCGGATGTGACCGTGGAACGCGTCCCCCGCCAAGGATTCAACGCAACGTAAAAAGGGCCCTGCGCTCCCGCCAGATGCAGGTAGCGCAGGGCCCTTTGAGCCGATGTTGGCCGCGGAGAGCGGCTCGGCCGTGACTAAAGCTCCGAGGCTGGAACCCCGACTCCTAGAATGATGGGCTCGGAGGCCGGCGCCTTCTTGACTGGCTCCACGGGCGCCTTGGCCTCATGGGACGAGCCCTGGGGGGCCGAGGCCGTCACCACATGGTGCTCGACGCTGGTTTCATTGGCCGCACCCTGAGCCCGGCTGGCACTGCGGTTGCGACGACCACGACGACCCCGCGGAGATGCCGAAGCCTCAGGATCTTCCTCAACCCGCGCCGGTGCGTCAGCCTTCCGGGCCACAGCAGGCTCCTGTACGGCCAGCGGAGCGGGTTGTTCCTCAGATGCCGGAGCGGCGCCAAGGTGGGAGAACGCTTCTGCCAGGAGGTCCAGGCTCATGGCAGGCTTGTTTGCCTGCGGTTCCTCGTGATGCTCCACGAACGGCAACGCAACTTCTTCTCCGCCGAAGCGCAGGACCGGAGTGGACCTGGCTTCCTGGGCGGCTGCATCGCGGTTGGCGGCTTCATGTGCTGATGCCCCCGCTTCGTTGCCGGCTGAGGTTCCAGATCCGGCGTCGGCCGTCCCTTGGTGTTGGCCGGCCGCCCGTGCCTGCTCTTCTGCACGGTGAACTTCGTCGTCGTGCAGGTGCGCGGCGTGCGCCGCAGCGGCAATGGTTGCCAGGGCAGCCCTGGTGGCCTCCGCCTTGGCCTGCCGGGCAGGATCCTGCGGTTCAGTCGGGGTCGCGGGGGCAACCGGGGTAGTCGTCGTCGTATGGACCTGTGCAGGGGTTTCGGCTACGGCCTGTCCCCCACCCTTCCCGCGGCGGCGTTTGCGTTCCGTCCGTGCAGCGGGCTGCTGTACCTCGGAGTGCGGGCGGTGTTGCTCGGCTGCCACCACGTTGGCGCGCCGGTGTTCAACGGGCTCGTCATGAGTGACGACGCCACGTCCGGCGCAATGCTCACACTGCTCACCGAATACCTCAAGAAGGCCGGTGCCCATGCGCTTACGTGTCATCTGGACCAAGCCCAGGGACGTCACCTCGGCCACTTGGTGCTTGGTGCGGTCCCGGCCCAGGCACTCCACCATGCGTCGCAGGACGAGGTCGCGGTTGGATTCGAGGACCATGTCGATGAAGTCGATGACGATGATGCCGCCGATGTCGCGCAGACGGAGCTGGCGCACCACTTCCTCGGCCGCTTCAAGGTTGTTTTTGGTGACCGTTTCTTCAAGGTTTCCACCGCTGCCGGTGAATTTGCCGGTGTTGACGTCCACCACAGTCATGGCCTCGGTACGGTCGATGACCAACGAACCACCGGACGGGAGGAAGACCTTACGTTCCAGGGCTTTATGGATCTGCTCGTCGATGCGCCATGCAGCGAAGATGTCCTGATCCTTGGTCCACTTTTCGAGGCGGCCCACCAGATCAGGGGCAACGTAGGTTACGTATGCCTCGATGGTGTCCCAGGCGTCGTCACCGGAGACGATCAGCTTGGAGAAGTCCTCATTGAAGACATCACGGACCACCTTGATAGTGAGGTCCGGTTCGCCGTACAGCAGTTCAGGGGCAAGGACCTTGGTGGAGGAGGCCTGACCTTCGATGCCTTCCCACTGGGCACGCAGACGGTTGATGTCGTGCGTCAGCTCTTCTTCCGACGCACCCTCAGCGGCTGTGCGGACAATGACACCTGCGTTTTCCGGCAGGCGGTCCTTCAGGATGCGCTTGAGTCGGTTGCGTTCGACGTCGGGCAGCTTGCGGGAGATGCCGGTCATGGAACCACCGGGCACGTACACAAGGTAGCGGCCGGGCAAGGAGATCTGGCTGGTGAGGCGGGCACCCTTGTGACCCACGGGGTCTTTGGTGACCTGAACCAGGACGGAGTCTCCGGACTTCAGGGCGTTCTCGATCCGGCGCGGCTGGCCTTCGAGGTTGACCGCGTCCCAGTTGACTTCACCGGCGTACAGGACGGCGTTGCGGCCGCGTCCGATGTCCACGAAAGCAGCTTCCATGGACGGCAGCACGTTCTGGACCTTGCCCAAGTACACGTTGCCGATCAGGGAGTCCTGCTGGGTCTTGGACACGAAGTGCTCGGCGAGCACACCGTCTTCCAGGACACCGATCTGGATTCTGTCGTCGCGCTGGCGAACGATCATTTGACGGTCCACCGATTCGCGGCGGGCAAGGAACTCGGCCTCGGTGATGACCTGGCGGCGGCGGCCGGTCTCCCGGGACTCACGGCGCCTCTGCTTCTTGGCCTCCAACCGGGTGGAGCCCTTGACACCCGTCACGCGGTTTGACGGAGCTGTCTCGGTGATGGGGCGGGGGGCACGGACGCGGGTGACCGTGTTGGGCGGATCATCATCCGCGCCGCCCGTCAGTTCAAGATCCTGGTCTCCACGACGACGACGGCGACGACGACGAGACGTCACGCCTTCCTCAAGGGCTTCAGGTGCCGGCGCTTCTTCATCGTCAGTCTCGGTGCCGTCCTCGGCCTCGTTCTCATCGCGTTCGGTTCCGCGGCGACCACGGCGGCCACGGCTTCTGCGACGACGACGGCTACCAGCGTCTTCCAGCTCGCCGTCGGCAGGGACTTCGGCTTCTTCTTCGGGCTCCTCGGCTTTTTCTTCAACCGGGGCAACGCGGGGAACGGTGGTGAGGTCCGGGGCCTGGAAGATCATGGACGTGATGGAAACCGGCTCCATGAACAATGATGTGGAGGCGGCAGCAGCGGCTTCCTCGGCGGGTTCCTCGGTGGCGGCTTGGGCTTCAGTCTCGTCAGCAGCTGCTTCAGCGGCAGGTGCCTCGGGCTGGGCCTTTTCCGGCGTCGTGCTGTCCGCCACGGCTTCCGCAGCTGCGGGTGCCTCGGCTACCTCAGCTTTGGGCTTGGCAGTACGACGGCGGCGGACCGGCTTTTCGGGGGCAGGTTCGGCCATCGCTTCGGGCGCGGCTTCTGCGGCGGCTTCGGGCGCGGCAGTGGCGTCATCCCCCAAACCGGGCAAAGGCTCGGCAGGCTCTGCCTTCTTGCGGGAGCGGGTGCGGCGCACCGGCGCTTTGGTGGCCTCCGGGGTCGCTTCCGGCGCCGGCGTGTCAGCCGCAGGCGCCTCTACGTCAGCAGCAACCTTGGGCGCTGCCTTGCGCCGGGTCCTGGTGGCTTTTTTGGGCGCTTCCGCAGTTTCCGCGGGAGCTGCCTCGTCATTAACGGCTACAACCTGGTCATTATCCATATGTGGCAACACTCCTGCCCCAGCGACGCCGCCACATCCGGCGCCCAGTGGAGCAAATATTGTCAAAACCCGCAGGCGTTGACAGAAGTCGGCAGTATGCCTCCCGGTTCGCACCAGCATTGGGGTGCGGCAGCCCTGGAAGGCCGGCGGCTTTATTCTGGAACCCGTTGTTCTGCTGCCACAACCAGGTGCCGTCCATTGTCATGGCGGGCCCACCGAGGATCACGTGATCCGGGCATGCCCAGCTCATACTGGCGGTCTTGGGAACAAAGTCACCGGACCGGGTGTCGAATGTGGATCGACGTCCGGCCATGTTCATTCTCTCACACCCCTGCACATTCGCGGCGAAGGCCGCTGTGTCGCGGAACTCCGCCAGCGAAGCTGGGGCCGGCGCCCAGTCTTCGGCGTTACAATCCTCCCAAGAGCCCTTCCCGGCTTGCCGGGCCATTTGTCGAAAAGGACCACATCCACGATGCCAAGCACCGCCAGGGGAAACCTGGCCAATCAAGCCACAGTCCATGTGGAGGACATGTCCACCCCTCAGGACTCCCTTCCCGCGACGGTCCGGGACAGGCCCTTTGCCTGGCTGTTGCTGATCACCGGTGTTATTGGATGGTTGGCGTCCGGAGCCCTGGTACTGGAGAAACTTGAGGTGCTCAAGGATCCCAACCATGTAACCGTGTGCGATGTAAATCCCTTTGTCTCCTGCGGTGCCGTGATGCAGACACCGCAGAGCTCTGTGTTCGGTTTCCCTAACATGTTCATCGGCATCGTCGCCTTTGCTGTGATCATCACTACGGCCATGGGCATCCTCGCCGGAGCAAAGTATTCACGCGGTTACTGGCTGGGTCTCCAAGCCGGCGTGACCCTCGGATTCGCCTTTGTTGTGTGGCTGTGGTCGCAGGCCCTCTACGCAATCCACGTTCTGTGCCCGTTCTGCATGGTGGTGTGGGCCGCCATGATCCCGCTTTTCGTCTGGGTGACCATCCGCAACGTCACCAGCGGGGTCATCAAGGCGCCACCCGCAGTGGTCAAGCTGCTGTCCGGTTCAGGCTGGATCATCGTTGCCCTGCTGTATGTGGCCGTCATCGCCACTATTTTCTTCTCTTTCATGCACCTCTTCGTGCCGTCCACAGCGTAGAACCACCACTCGCCGCAAAAACAGTTAAGGCCAATGTTCACGAAGAACATTGGCCTTAATTGTTTTCCCGAAGGGCTTTGCTTAGCCCTTGAACCAGATCTTGATCTCACGTTCGGCAGAGTCGACTGAATCTGAGCCGTGGACGAGGTTCTGCTGGACTGCCAGGCCCCAGTCGCGGCCGAAGTCACCGCGGATGGTGCCCGGCGCAGCCGTCGTGGGATCCGTAGTTCCGGCCAGCGAGCGGAAGCCTTCGATCACGCGGTGGCCTTCGAAGACTGCTGCGATGACCGGTCCGCTCAGCATGAACTCAACCAGTGGCTCATAGAACGGCTTGCCCACGTGTTCCTCGTAGTGCTGCTCAAGCAGCTCACGGGTCGCGTTGACCTTCTTCAGCTCCGCCAGGGTGTAGCCCTTGGCTTCGATCCGGGCGAGGATGGTTCCGCCCAGGTTGCGGGCGACGCCGTCGGGCTTGACCAGAACAAGGGTCCGTTCAATGCTCACAGTTGCTCCAATATGGTTGGTCGGTGGTTTTCCCAGCCAGTTTACGGGGTTTGCGGGTCTGCTTGGTCACCATGGGCTGCGTCCCATTCGGCCTGCTCGCGGTCACGTTGTGCCACCTCGCGGTCAATCCGCATTCCAGCCCTGATTCCGTACCACCAGCAGATGGCAAACAGGATCCCCACAATGAACATAGTGGGTTCGGCGAAGCCCGTCAGGATCAGCACCACCTGCAGCCCCCAGCCGAGGGCGATGCCCCACGGCTTCGAGAGCACGGCACAGGCCAGAACCAGCACCACCGTCAGTGCTATACCGACACCCAAAATGATGCCCGGATCAACTTCCCCGCGCCTCAAGCCGAAAACCGCCAGAGTACCGAAGAACGCGACGAACGCTTCAAGCAGGAGCACGGTGGAAGCGAACATTACTTTGGTGGACCGGCGCTTCTTGGGCATGCCGGGCCGCCATTCGCGCTGAGCCTTGGTCATTTTCGCCATGTTAGGCACTTGCCTTTCCGAGCAGGATCCTTGCTTCGGCCACCACGGTGATGGAACCCGTCACCAGGACGCCGCCTGCAAGGTCATCTTTGGATTCAGCGCGTTCCACAGCCCACTCCAGGGCATCGTCCAACTTCTCGGCGATGTGAACGTTGTCCTCGCCGAATCCGAGGTCGACGGCGAGTTCGGCAAGTTCCGCTGCAGGCACGGCGCGGGCCGAGTTGGATTGGGTGAAGCAGAATTCCTCGGCCAGTCCGCCGAGGGACTCCTTGAGGGTCTTGAGGATCTCCTCGGCATCCTTTTCCCGCAGAACGCCAACTACAACCACCAGCTTGCTGAAGCTGAAGGCCTCCTGGATTGCTTCGGAGGAGACGCGGATTCCGTCAGGGTTGTGCGCAGCGTCCACCACGACGGTGGGCGCAGTGCGCACTACTTCGAGCCGGCCAGGTGACGTCACGGTGCCAAAGGCTTCCTTGAGTACATCGGCGTCGAGTTCTTTCTCTCCTCCGCCAAAGAATGCTTCCAAAGCCGCAACGGCCACAGCCGCGTTCTCAGCCTGGTGGGCGCCGTGCAGTGGCAGCAGCAGGTCTTCGTAACGTCCTGCAAGGCCCTGAATAGTCAGGACCTGGCCCCCCACTGCAACGCTACGGGACTCCACCCCGAATTCAACGCCCTCGAAGCGGAACGGCACATCCACTTCCCGGGCTTTCTCCAACAGGACCTGCGCAGCGTCCACCGGCTGAGCGGCGCTCACCAGGAAGCCGCCCGGCTTGATGATGCCGGACTTCTCGTAGGCGATGTCCTCAGTGGTGTCACCCAAAAGATCCGTGTGGTCCAAGGAGATCGGCGTGATCACTGAGACTTGGCCGTCGCCGACGTTCGTGGCATCGGTGATGCCCCCAAGGCCAACTTCCATGACGGCAACATCAACAGGCTGGTCGGCGAACACCGCGAAGCCCAGGATGGTTAGGCATTCGAAGTAGGTCAGCCGCGGCTGGTTATCGGCAACCAGTTCGCTATCCACGATTTCCAGGTAAGGACGGATCTCGTCCCAGATACGCACGAAGGTCGCATCCGGCACCGGCTCACCGTCAATGCTGATGCGCTCAGTCACTTTGGACAGGTGCGGGCTGGTGTAGCGGCCGGTACTCAGCCCGTGGGCACGAAGTCCAGCTTCTATCATGCGGGCCGTGGACGTCTTGCCGTTGGTGCCCGTGATGTGGATGATCGGGTATGCCTTGTTGGGCTCCCCCAGAACATCCATGGCGCGGAACAGCGGAGCAAGGCGCGGTTCCATCTTGTTTTCCGGGGCACGGCCCAGGAGTTCTGCATAGACGCTTTCAACCGAGAATTCGTCAGACATGGATCAGGCACCTGCCTTTGCGACCGTGACCTGCGGTTCGTCGACACTGGCCAACAGGACTTCCAGTTCCAACGTCAACGTTTCGGTCTTAACGAGCTCCGAGTTGGCTTCCAAGGCATCCACCACGTCCTGCCCGGCCGCCACGGAAGTGCGGATGCGGTCGCTCACGTTGAGCCCGGCATCCTTGCGGGCCTGCTGGATGGCGCGGACCATGTCACGGGCCAGCCCCTCGGCTGCAAGTTCAGCAGTGACCTCGGTGTTCAGGACCACGAAGCCGCCGCCGGGCAGCACCGCGACTGCCTTCTTGGCGGCAGCACCGCCGTCGGCCGCTTCTGCCACCACGGTTTCCAGCGTGTATTCCTGCGGCTCGAGCTCCAGTCCACCAGCCACCACCACCCCGGCGTCACTGACAGACCAGTCGCCGGACTTGGATCCCTTGATGGCCTGCTGCACGTTCTTTCCGAGGCGCGGGCCAGCAGCCCGGGCATTCACCACGAGCTTCTGCTCAATCCCGAACTCCTCCGGTGACGCAGTAGCGGCGTCGAGCAAACGGACCGAACGGAGGTTCAGTTCATCAGCGACGACGGCGGCGAAGCCTTCCAGCGCATCCGCACCGGGTGCCACCACAGTCAGTTCCTGCAGCGGCAGGCGAACGCGCAGGTTCGCGGCCTTGCGCAGGCTGGAACCAGTGGAGCAGATCTGCTGGACCCGGTCCATCGCCTCGACCAGCTTAGGGTTGGACGGGAACAACGCAGCGTCCGGCCAGTCCGCCAAGTGCACGGAACGGCCACCCGTCAGCCCGCGCCAGATCTCTTCCGTGACCAAGGGCAGCAAGGAAGCAGAGACACGGCACACCGCTTCGAGGGCTGTGTACAGGGCATCGAAGGCGTCAACGTTCTCGTCGAAGAAGCGCTGGCGGCTGCGGCGGACGTACCAGTTGGTGAGCATGTCCAAGTAGCTACGCAGCTCATCGCAGGCGCCGGAGATGTCGTAGCTGTCCAAGCTGGTAGTGACGTTGCGGACCAAGTCCCCGGTGTTGGCCAGGAGGTACTGATCCAGCGTGTCGGCGTAGCCGTCATAGCGGAGCTGGGCTTCGTAGCCGGAACCACCGTTCGCGGCATTCGTGTACAGCGTGAAGAAGCTGTACACGTTCCACAGCGGCAGGATGACCTGACGCACGCCGTCGCGGATGCCCTGCTCAGTGACCACCAAGTTGCCGCCGCGGAGGATGGGGCTGGACATGAGGAACCAGCGCATGGCATCGGAACCGTCGCGATCCAGGACCTCAGATACGTCCGGGTAGTTGCGCAGGCTCTTGGACATCTTCTGCCCATCAGAGCCCAGCACGATGCCGTGGCTGATTACGTTGCGGAACGCCGGCCTGTCGAACAATGCAGTGGACAGGATGTGGAGCATGTAGAACCAGCCACGGGTCTGGCCGATGTACTCCACGATGAAGTCCGCGGGGTTGTGGGTGTCGAACCACTCCTCGTTCTGGAACGGGTAGTGGACCTGTCCGTAGGGCATGGAACCGGAGTCGAACCAGACATCCAACACGTCTTCCACACGGCGCATGGTGGACTTGCCTGTGGGGTCGTCCGGGTTGGGACGCGTCAGCTCATCGATGAACGGGCGGTGCAGGTCCACCTGTCCTTCGTTGTTGACGGGCAGACGGCCGAAGTCGGCTTCCATCTCGGCCAGCGAACCGTAAACGTCCGTGCGCGGGTACTCGGGGTCGTCCGACTGCCACACCGGGATGGGCGAACCCCAGTAGCGGTTACGGCTGATGGACCAGTCGCGGGCGTTGTCCAACCACTTACCGAACTGGCCGTCCTTGACGTTGCCGGGGATCCAGTTGATCTCCTGGTTCAGCTCGGACATGCGGTCCTTGAACTTGGTGACCTCCACGTACCAGGAGGACACAGCACGGTAGATCAGCGGGTTCCGGCAGCGCCAGCAGTGCGGGTAGCTGTGCTCGTAGCTGGCCTGGCGGACCAAGCGGCCATCGGCGCGGAGCACCTGGGTGATGGGCTTGTTGGCATCGAAAACCTGAAGACCGACGATCGAAGCAAGCTCGCCATTGGCGAACAACGGCAGGAACTTGGCGCCCTCGTCCACGGACAGGACCACGGGGATCCCTGCGTCTTCACAGACCTTCTGGTCATCCTCGCCATAGGCCGGAGCCTGGTGGACGATGCCCGTACCGTCGGTGGTGGTGACGTAATCGGCCACGAGGAAGCGCCAAGCATTCTGCGTGCAGTACTTTTCAGCATCAGCGAAGTCGTTCCAGAGCGGTTCGTACTCCAAGCCCGCCAGCTCGGCACCCGTGTGGGTGGACACCACAGCGGCAGTTGCGGCATCGGCGTCGTCGTACCCCAAATCCTTGGCGTAGGACCCCAGCAGGTCAGCCGCGAGCAGGAAGCTGCCCGTTACCGGTGCCTCAGCGGAAGCAGCCTTGACGCCGTTGGGTCCTGCGGGCAGGACAGCGTAAGAGATGTCAGGCCCGACGGCGAGCGCCAGGTTGGTGGGCAATGTCCAGGGCGTGGTGGTCCATGCGAGCGCTTGGACACCTTCCAGAGCCTTGGAGAGTTCAGTGTCCCCTGCTTTGATGGGGAACGTCACGGTGACCGTCTGGTCCTGGCGGTTCTTGTAGACGTCGTCGTCCATGCGGAGTTCGTGGTTGGACAGAGGGGTCTCGTCCTTCCAGCAATACGGCAGTACACGGTAGCCGTTGTAGGTCAGGCCCTTCTCGTGCAGTTGCTTGAAGGCCCAGAGCACGGACTCCATGTACTCAACGTTGAGGGTCTTGTAGTCGTTCTCGAAGTCCACCCAGCGGGCCTGGCGGGTGACGTAGGCCTTCCACTCGTTGGCGTACTTCATCACGGAGGCGCGGCAGGCGTCGTTGAATTTGTCGATGCCCATGGCTTCGATCTGGGTCTTGTCCGTCATGCCCAGCTGCTTCATGGCTTCGAGCTCTGCCGGAAGTCCGTGAGTGTCCCAGCCGAAGCGTCGCTCAACCCGCTTGCCGCGCTGGGTCTGGTAGCGGCCTACGAGGTCCTTGGCGTAGCCGGTGAGGAGGTGGCCGTAGTGCGGAAGGCCGTTGGCGAAGGGAGGGCCATCGTAGAAGACGAACTCGTTGCTGCCGTCCTTGCCCGCATCGCGTTGGTCGATGCTGGCCTGGAAGGTGCCGTCTTCGTCCCAGTATTTGAGGATGCGCTCTTCGATTTCCGGGAATTTCACGGAAGCGGACACGCCGTGCGTGCCGGACGAAGACGCTGAGGCCTTGGGGTAGTGGGTCATCTCATATCCTGTGATAGCTGGTTGACTGTCAGGATGCGAGGACGGCGTCTGTGCTGCCTGTCGGCTGCGCAGGTACCGCGGTACCACCTCACTTACCGGAAAGAATTTTCCGGCCTCTCATTACTGCTGTGACGGGCTTACCCGTCCGGTTCTACTGGGCGCATTCCACCGTGTTGATGGGCAGTGCTGTTCTTCCGGAAGCTCACCGGTGATGGCCGGGTCAAAGCTGGTCCTTCAAGTCTAGCGTCAGTGGGGCAACTGCTCTACCCGAGGTTCATCCCGTAGATGGAGTGCGGTACGTGTGGCGGTGCATAGACTCGAGGTCATGACGCACCCATCCCCCGCCCCTCCAGCAACCAGACCGGCTCGACGCCAGCCTTCGGTGGCATGGTCCGTGCTGGCTCTGCTGATGGTGATGCCGGTGGCGGGGGTATCAATGTTCCGGGCAATCCCTGTGGAATGGCCCCTCATCGTGGTGCAATTGCTGTCCTTCACACCTTGGATGGTGCTTCCGGCAGCGTTTGCCGTGGCGCTTGCTGTGGTGGGGCGCAGGCTTTGGGTCATCTTCACGACGACGGCGCTGTTGGCAGTCCAGCTGTTGTGGCTGTTCCCATTGGACGCTGGAAAGCCGGAAGCATTACCTGCAGGCACTGTATCCGTCCCGGTGGAAGTGATGAGCCTGAACTCTGAATACGGGGAAGCGGATGCCGCGAGCATCGTGCGGCTTGTCCGTGAGAACGGCATTCAACTGCTGGCTATCCAGGAACACACTCAGGGACTTGAGGACCGCCTGCAGTCCGAGGGCTTGGATCAACTGCTGCCCAACCGGCTCAGTGAGCCCAGTGAGGACGCCTCCGGTGGGGCCGTGTATTCGGTGTTTCCACTCGAGGCCATGGGACTTTTGCCTGATACCCCGTTCCGGATGGACGTCACGCGGGTACTGGTCACGGATGCGGGGGCCGGTACAACGGCCACCTTGAACCTCACCAATGTCCACGCCCTTCCGCCCGTTGATGAGCGAATCGGTCAGTGGCGAAGCGACTTGGACAAAGTGGCCCGCCAAGCATCCCGCCCAGGACGTCACCTGCTGATGGGCGACTACAACGCCACGTACGATCACTCCGAGTTCCGGGCCATGCTGGATACTGCACTGGGTCGGCAAGGAACCCTGGCAGGTCAACAGGGAGGCACGAAGCTAGTGGACGTCGGAACAGCCTCCGGGGGACGGCTTTCTCCCACATGGCCCATGGAAGGGTTACCGCTTCCGGGCATCGTGATCGACCATATGGTCACCTCGCCCGGAATCAGCAGCAGCGACTACTCCGTCCACCAGGTTCCCGGGAGCGATCACGCAGCCATCATGGCCCGGCTGATCATTCCGGCCGATTAGCTCGTCGCCAAGCCGCTAAACCGTCGTGGGCCAACGACGTCACAGCGGCTTGGCAACGTCTTTAGCCTTCTTTGCGGACCAGCTTATGGTTGGCGGCCTGCGCCACCGGGCGGACCACGATCTGGTCGAGGTTGATGTGGTGAGGAAGTGAGACGGCGTAGTTGACCACATCTGCCACGTCATCAGCGGTCAGGGGCTTCTCGACCCCGGCGTAGACCTTGGCCGCTGCGTCTTTGTCGCCGAGGCGGTTCAGCGCGAACTCTTCGGTCTGTACCAGCCCTGGAGCCACCTCGATGACCCGGACGTTGTTGCCCACCTCTTCAAGGCGCAGGGCGTTGGTCATGGCGTGCTGGGCGAACTTGGCGGCGTTGTAGCCCGCGCCGCCCTCGTAGGCGGACAGCCCTGCGGTGGATGTGAGGTTCAGGACGGTTCCTTCGCCGTGTTCCCGCAGCATGGGCAGGAAGGCGCGGGTGATCTTCATGGTGCCCAGGACATTGACCTGATACATCCAATCCCAATCTTCGGTGTCAGCGTTGGCGATGGTGTCAGCGCCGCGTGCGCCGCCGGCGATGTTGATGAGGGTGTCAGCACCTCCGGCCTCGGTGACGGCCGCGAGCAAGGCGGCGACGTCGTCGTCGTTGGTGATGTCGGCGGGAAACGGCACGGCGCCAGTGCCCGCGCTCAAGGCGTCGAGCCTGTCCGCCCGGCGCGCCACGGCGAAGACCTTCCATCCGGCGGATACGAGCGCCTTCACTGTGGCCTCGCCAATGCCGGTGCTGGCACCGGTGACCACCGCCGTCTTGTTGTTCCTTGGGTTCTGTCCGGAAGGCGTGCTGTGCGCTGGCAAAGTCATGGAACAACCTTATCCGGGGCGTGGGCTCCCTTGACGGGCGGGCTGTAACGCCAGGCCATGAAACAATTGACCCATGGCTGAATCAACGCAGGGTACAGACACGCCCGCCACCGCCCCCATCAACGTTCCCGACAAGCCGGCCCTTGAAGGCCTTGAGGCTGCCTTGACGCAGCGCTGGCTCGAAGAAGGAACCTACAAGTTCAACCCGGACACCACCCGGGAGCAGGTCTACTCGATCGACACTCCCCCGCCCACGGCGTCCGGCTCGCTCCACGTGGGCCACATGTTCTCCTTCACCCAGACTGACGTCCAGGCCCGCTACATGCGCATGACCGGCAAGAACGTCTTCTACCCCATGGGTTGGGACGACAACGGACTGCCCACCGAGCGCCGAGTCCAGAACTACTACGGTGTGCGTTGCGATCCCGCCATCCCCTACAAGGCCGACTACACGCCCCCGGCACAGCCGGCCAAGAACCAACGCGATTTCGACGTCGTTTCGCGCCAGAACTTCATCGAACTGTGTGAAGAACTCGCCGTTGAGGACGAGAAAGTCTTCGAGAACCTGTTCCAGACGCTCGGCCTTTCGGTGGACTGGGACCTCACGTACCGCACCATTGACGACACTTCCCGTGCGGTGTCCCAGCGTGCCTTCCTGGCGAACCTCTCTGCCGGTGACGCGTACATGGCCGAAGCCCCCACACTGTGGGACGTGACATTCCGCACCGCGGTGGCACAGGCCGAACTTGAGGACCGCGAAGTTGCCGGCGCCTACTACCGCTACCCGTTCTTCACCGAAGACGGCGAAAAGATCTTCATCGAAACCACGCGCCCGGAACTACTCGCGGCGTGCGCGGCTCTGGTGGCAAACCCCGACGACGAGCGGTACCAGCCGCTGTTCGGCAAGACCGTCACGTCCCCCCTGTTCGATGTGGAGCTCGAGGTCAAGGCCCACCCCCTCGCCAAGGCGGACAAGGGCTCGGGTATCGCCATGGTTTGTACCTTCGGTGACCTGACCGACGTCACCTGGTGGCGTGAACTTCAGCTGCCTACCCGCGCCATCATGGGCCGCGACGGCCGCATCATTGCCGAAGCCCCGGAGTGGATCACCACCGAGGCCGGCAAGGAAGCTTACGCCGCGATCGCCGGCAAGACTGCCTTCTCCGCCAAGGAAGCCGTGGTTGAACTGCTCAAGGCAGCGGACCTGCTTGATGGCGAACCCAAGAAGATCACCCACCCGGTGAACTTCTTCGAAAAGGGCGACAAGCCCCTGGAAGTTGTGACCTCCCGGCAGTGGTACATCCGCAACGGTGGGCGCGACGAAGAACGCCGCGAACGCCTGATCGGCCGGGGTCAGGAAATCACCTTCCACCCCGCGTTCATGCGCTCACGCTATGAGAACTGGATCGCCGGCCTGAACGGCGACTGGCTGGTATCCCGCCAGCGCTTCTTTGGTGTGCCGATTCCCGTCTGGTATCCCTTGGATGCCCAGGGCAACCCGGACTACGACAACCCCATCCTGCCTTCGGACCAGATGCTCCCCGTGGACCCTGCCGCTGATGCCGCACCTGGTTTTGAGGAATCACAGCGCGATCAGCCCAACGGCTTCACAGGCGACGCTGACGTGCTGGATACCTGGGCAACGTCCTCCCTGACCCCGCAGATTGTGGGTGGCTGGAGCCGCGACGAGGACCTGTTCTCCAAGGTCTACCCGTTCGACCTCCGTCCGCAGGGACACGACATCATCCGCACCTGGTTGTTCTCCTCTGCCGTTCGCGCCGATGCCCTGCAGAAGAGCGCCCCGTGGAAGCACGCGGCCATCTCCGGCTGGATCCTTGACCCGGACCGGAAGAAAATGTCCAAGTCCAAGGGCAACGTGGTGGTGCCCACGGATGTGCTGAACGAGTACGGTTCGGATGCCGTGCGCTACTGGGCAGCGTCAGCAAAACTCGGTGCGGACACGGCCTACGAGATTGCCCAGATGAAGATCGGCCGCCGCCTGGCCATCAAGCTGCTGAACGCTTCGAAGTTCGTGCTGAACCTCGGTGCTACTGAGAACTCGGTGGTGTCCAGCGACCTCTCCGTGCTGACCAACCCGTTGGACCGTGCGCTGCTCGCTCAACTGTCCGACGTCGTTGCCCAATCCACCAAGGCATTCGAGAACTACGACTACTCCCGTGCACTCCAGATCACCGAGTCCTTCTTCTGGCAGTTCACGGACGACTACGTGGAGCTCATCAAGGACCGTGCCTACGGTGCCGCTGGCGAAACCGAGCAGGCATCCGTCCTGGCCGCCTTGGCCACAACGCTTGACTCCCTGCTGCGCCTGTTCGCACCGTTCCTGCCCTTCGCCACCGAAGAGGTCTGGGGCTGGTGGCGCACCGGATCAGTTCACCGCGCACAGTGGCCGGCAGCCTTGGAGATCACCGATGGTGACACCACCATGCTCGGCACCGTGGGCGTAGCACTCAGCGGTATCCGCAAGGCAAAGTCCGAGGCCAAGGTCAAGCAGCGCACCGAGGTGCTTTCGGCATCCATTACCGCTTCGGAAGTGCTGGTAGCCCAGTTGAAGGCCGGCCTGGGTGACTTGAAGGCAGCCGCGAACGCACAGGAGATCACTCTTCAGTCCGGCGAAGGCGAACTGACAGTCAGCGATGTTGTCCTGGCACCTGTCGAGGAGCAGCCCGCGTCGTAGCCAGAGTCGGTCCCATCCAGGGATTTCGGGCAAAGGGGAAGCCCCATCAGCGTTTTGCCGTTGGTGGGGCTTCGACTTTTCGGCTGTCTGGTGATGACTTGACAGTCTGGCGGAATCCTTGGAATTTCAGGTCTTCCTACCTCATCACTGGTAGGTTGCTTCCAACTTTGCCAAAGGCTGCGTCGGTTGCAATCACTGAATCTTTGGTTTCCGTGTCCCTCTTCTTTCGAAGTGGGTAAGAACCATTGTTGTCCCGTTGGGGTTGATGCACAAGGCTTTCGCGAGAACTACAAACCTGTAGTTTGTGTGCCGCTGGAAGGCCAGCTGTGGCAGAGTATTGACCATGCCGGAACTCCCCGAAGTGCACGGCCTGTGCATGTACTTGGACACCCAACTCCATGGAGCCGTGCTGACCGAGGTCCGCATCAACTCCTTCTCTGCACTCAAGACGGCCGATCCCCCTTCCACTGCACTCGAAGGCCGGACCATCCTTGGTGCGCACCGCATCGGCAAGTTCGTATGCCTGGACGCCGATGGACTGTTCTTTATTTTCCACTTGGCAAAAGCCGGCTGGGTCAGGTATACCGAACACCCGTCATCTGCAGGGCTGCGCATGGGCAAAAGCAACATCTCGGCACGGCTCTTGCTCCACAGGCCTGCCGACGATGCCCACATCGGGGTGGATCTGACCGAAGCAGGAACCAAGAAGAGCCTGGCCATCTACGTGGTGAAGGATCCTCAGGACGTTCCGGGAATAGCCACGCTGGGACCGGAGCCCCTGAGCCCCGATTTTGACCTGGACGCACTGGCCGGCATTGTGGGCTCCAGCTCGCAACAGATCAAAGGCCTGCTGCGCAGCCAGAGCGTGATCGCAGGGATTGGCAACGCCTACAGCGACGAAATTCTCCACGCCGCCAGGATTTCCCCGTTCGCCACCGCCAAGTCCCTCGACCAGGCAACGGTGGCCCGCCTCTATGAATCCATGCAGGAGGTTCTGGTCGGCGCCGTCAACGCAGCAGCCGGCAAACCTTCCAACGAGCTTAAAGACACCAAGCGCAGCAACTTCCGGGTCCATGCCAGAACCGGTCAGCCCTGCCCGGTGTGCGGGGATACCGTCCGCGAGGTGTCCTTCGCGGACACCTCGCTTCAGTATTGCGCCACCTGCCAGACCAACGGGAAGATCCTCGCCGACCGGCGTACGTCACGGTTCCTCAAGTAGGCCGGTCATGTCCTCTGGAGGGCAACAAGCCGTTAGTTGAATTCAGGGCTTTCAGTGCGGCTGCGCTTCAACTCGAAGAAGTGCGGGTAGCCGGCCAGAGTCACGGTTGCATCCCAGATCTTCCCGGCTTCCTCGCCACGCGGAATGCGGGTGAGCACCGGACCAAAGAACGCCGTGCCGTTGACGGATACCACGGGAGTTCCTACATCCTGGCCGACCAATGAAATTCCGGCCTCGTGGCTGGCGCGCAGCTTGGAATCATATTCATCGGAAGTGGCAAAACGTGCCAGGTCCGCGGGAAGCCCGGTGTCCGCCAGGGCTTTCTGAATCACGGATGCGCGGTCCTTGTTGCCCTCATGGTGGATCTGTTCACCCATGGCATCGTAGAGGGGCTTGACGTAACTGCTGCCGTGGAGCTCCTGCGCTGCGATGATCACACGAACGGGCCCCCAGCTGTCGTCCATCATGGCCCTGTAGTCGGCAGGTAGATCGCGGCCTTCGTTCAGCACGGAAAGGCTCATGACGTGCCATTCGGTCTCGATGCCCCGCACCTGCTCCACTTCACCGATCCAACGCGAGGTAATCCACGCGAAGGGGCAGACGGGATCGAACCAGAAATCTGCCTTGTTGACGGTTTTGTGGGACGCGGTCACTTCAGACACAAGCTGTTCGGACACAGAGAACTCCTCGGAAGAGTGGAAACGTGGCTTTAAAGGCAGCTCGCAACCAAGCCGCTCCCTTTTTCCAACGGCAGTCTAGGCGGACTTATTCCGCCGCTTTGCCACTACGTCGTGGGCAATCATGGTGGGCTGTGCTGTCTTGGCAACGACGTCGGCCGTGATCACCACGGTTGCGATGTCGTCTCTGCTGGGAAGATCGAACATGACGGGGAGCAATACATCTTCCATGATGGCCCGCAGGCCACGTGCGCCCGTGCCACGTTCAAGAGCCTGGTCCGCTATGGCATCCAGGGCGTCGTCGTCAAACTGCAACTCCACGCCATCAAGTTGGAACATCTTCTGGTATTGCTTCACCAAGGCGTTCTTTGGCGTGGACAGGATCTGAATCAATGCCGGCCGGTCCAGGCTGGAGACCGTAGTGATGACCGGGAGCCTGCCGATGAATTCCGGAATCAACCCGAACTTGAGCAAGTCCTCAGGCATAACTTCGCCGTAAGTATCCACGTTGTCCCGGGCTTCGTTGAGCGGCGCACCGAATCCGATGCCTTTGCGGCCGGAACGCGAACCAATGATGTCTTCCAGTCCCGCGAAGGCTCCGGCCACAATGAACAGGACATTGGTGGTATCGATCTGAATGAATTCCTGATGCGGGTGCTTCCTTCCACCCTGGGGTGGAACAGAGGCCACAGTGCCTTCAAGGATCTTGAGCAGAGCCTGCTGCACGCCTTCGCCGGATACATCGCGGGTGATGGACGGGTTCTCGCTCTTACGGGAGATTTTGTCGATCTCGTCGATGTAGATGATGCCTTGCTCGGCCTTCTTGACATCATAGTCAGCGGCTTGGATGAGCTTGAGGAGGATGTTCTCTACGTCCTCGCCAACATAGCCTGCTTCCGTCAGGGCAGTGGCGTCGGCCACGGCGAACGGCACGTTGAGCCGACGGGCGAGAGTCTGGGCGAGGTAGGTCTTTCCGCAGCCTGTAGGGCCGATCAGAAGGATGTTGGACTTGGCGATCTCCACATCCTCGTGATGGGATCCCTCACCGAGGCTGCCGGCCTTGGGAGCGTGACCGGCCTGAATGCGCTTGTAATGGTTATAGACAGCTACCGCAAGGGAACGCTTGGCCGGCTCTTGGCCGATCACATATTCCTGCAGGAAGTCGAAGATCTCACGAGGTTTGGGCAGTTCAAAACTGCCGAGATCGGAAACTTCCGCGAGCTCTTCCTCGATGATCTCGTTGCAAAGCTCGATGCACTCATCGCAGATGTATACACCGGGCCCGGCAATCAGCTTCCGTACCTGCTTTTGGCTCTTTCCGCAGAAAGAACACTTCAGCAGATCCGTGCTCTCGCCAATCCGAGCCATGTGTGAATCCCTTCGTTGCATGCGGGTGATGCGGCTCCGCGCCGTACTCAAGTGTGCGGCTGCGCCGCGGCTGGCACCACCGTGACAAGATCCACTCTAGGTCACAATGGGCTGCTTGGGTGGAAACAGAACGCCGGTGCGGTCCATATTTCGTGAACCGCACCGGCGTCCAAATCCGTGTGCTACCGGGTGATTGCCTGGGGCTTGATCTTCCGGGAGTCCAGAACCTGGTCAATGAGACCGTAGTTCAGGGCATCCGCAGCGGTAAGAATCTTGTCTCGCTCGATGTCATTGTTGACCTGTTCGGACGTACGGCCCGAGTGGTGTGCCAATGTATCTTCAAGCCAGGTGCGCATGCGCATGACTTCCGCCGCCTGGATCTCGAGGTCGGACGCCTGTCCACCTTGACCGCCGGAAAGCGCCGGCTGGTGGATCAAAACGCGGGCGTTCGGCAGTGCCAGACGCTTACCGGGCGTGCCGGCGGCAAGGAGGACTGCGGCCGCGCTGGCTGCCTGACCCAAGCACACCGTCTGGATCTCCGGACGAATGTACTGCATGGTGTCGTAGATGGCCGTCATTGCCGTGAAGGAGCCACCCGGCGAGTTGATGTACAGGGTGATGTCGCGGTCCGGATCAGTCGACTCAAGGACCAGCAGCTGGGCCATGATGTCGTCAGCGGAAGCGTCGTCCACCTGTACACCGAGGAAGATGATGCGGTCCTCGAACAGCTTGGTGTACGGGTCCTGGCGCTTGAAGCCGTAAGGCGTGCGCTCCTCGAACTGGGGCAGGACGTAACGGCTGGACGGGAGATTACCGGCAGACCATCCGAAGTTGTAGTTCATGTTCTTTACTCCTGGGGTTTCAGTGGTTCTTGTGCCGGTTAGTTTTCGGAGTTCGACTGGTTGGCCGTTCCGCCGCCACCGGCAACAGAACCGGCATGCGCCGAGATCTTGTCGAAGAAGCCGTACTCCAATGCCTCAGTCGCGGTGAACCACTTGTCGCGGTCGTTGTCCTTGAGGATGGTCTCCACGGACTGCCCGGTCTGTTCTGCCGTGAGTTCGGCCATGACCTTCTTCATGTGCAAGATCAGTTCTGCCTGGATCTTGATGTCCGAGGCGGTGCCGCCGATGCCACCCGAGGGCTGGTGCATCAGGATGCGGGCATTGGGCGTCGCGTAACGCTTGCCCTTGGTTCCGGAGGACAGGAGGAACTGGCCCATGGAGGCGGCCAGACCCGTTGCCACGGTGACGACGTCGTTCGGGATGAACTGCATGGTGTCGTAGATCGCCATGCCGGCGGTCACGGAACCACCCGGGGAGTTGATGTACAGGTAGATGTCCTTCTCAGGGTCTTCAGCCGAGAGGAGGAGGAGCTGAGAGCAGATGGCATTGGCATTCTCGTCACGGACTTCAGAGCCGAGCCAGATGATGCGCTCTTTCAGCAGGCGGTTGTAGATGTAGTTGTCCTGGGCTGCGGGATCGACAGTTGCCATCCGGGGAGCCTCTGATTGCTGTGACATAAGTACTTACCTCTCGCTGGTGCCAGTGACCTCACTGAACTTCACTACTTGGACACTAACCGTTTTCACGGGCGATTTGTTCGCTGAAATCGCACTGTTCGCTGACGGCGCACGTCGGCGATCAGGACCGCTGTTCAGCCTTAAAGCAAACCGGCCCCGGATCATGTGATCCGGGGCCGGTAGGAGTCGTTGACTAGAACTTCACTGCTGCGGGGTCATCGCTTGCGGAAACCTCAGCTTCTTCGGTTGCTTCAATTGCTGCGTCCTCTTCGGCTGCTGCTTCGCCTGCAGGGCGGACGAAGTCGGTGAGGTCAACCTTGTTGCCTTCGGAGTCCACTACCTCTGCCTGGCCCAGCACAACTGCCAGGGCCTTGCGACGGCGGACCTCGGAAACCATCATGGGAACCTGGCCGCTTTGATCGATGATCTGGGCGAACTGGTTGGGGTCCATGCCGTACTGGCTTGCGGTGGTGACGATGTAGTCGATCAGCTCGTTCTGGCTGACGTCCACTTCTTCCTTGTCCGCAATGGCGTCGAGGATGATCTCGTTCTGGAAGGCGCGCTCGGTGTTGGCCTTGACTTCGGCGCGGTGCTCCTCGGTGTCGTGGTCACCTTCGCCGTGTGCGTTTTCCGGGTTGAAGTGAGCCTCGATCTGCTCTTCAACCACGGAGTCGGGAACAGGAACCTCAACCAGCTCAACGAGCTTGTCAAGAACCTTATCGCGAGCTTCAACGCCCTGCTCCACTACCTTGGAATCAGCAGCCTGCTTGGCGAGGTCCTCACGAAGTTCAGCGAGGGTGTCGAACTCGGAGGCAAGCTGCGCAAAGTCGTCGTTTGCCTCGGGGAGCTCGCGCTCCTTGACGGCCTTGACAACAACCTTCACCTGAGCGGCCTCGCCGGCGTGGTCGCCGCCAACCAGCGTGGTCTCGAAGATTGCTTCCTCGTCGGCCGACAGGCCGGTCACGGCTTCGTCAAGGCCTTCGAGCATGGTGCCGGCACCAACCTGGTACGAAAGGCCGGAAGCGGAATCGATGTCTTCGCCGTCAATTGTGGCGGTGATGTCGATGGTCAGGAAGTCGTCGTTCTTGGCAGGACGCTCAACGGACTTCAGCGTGCCGAAGCGGCCGCGAAGTTCGTCCAGCGCCTTGTCGACATCAGCTTCGGAAGACTCCGCAGCAGCAACCTCAACCTTGATGCCGGCGTAGTCCGGCAGCTCGATCTCGGGGCGGACATCGATCTCCACCTGGAACTTGAGCTCGCCATCGGTTGCGGACGGATCCGGAACCTCGGTGATTTCAACTTCGGGACGGCTCAGGGGCCGAACACCGGTTTCCTGGACTGCGGCCTGGTACCAGCCATTGAGGCCATCGTTGATGGCGGTCTCCAGAACGTAGCCGCGGCCAACGCGCTGGTCGATCAGCTTGGAGGGAACTTTGCCCTTGCGGAATCCGGGAACCTGGATCTGCGAAGCAACGGTCTTGTACGCGGCATCGATGCTCGGCTTAAGTTCCTCATAGGGAACCTCAACGTTGAGCTTGACCCGCGTTGCGGTGAGGTTCTCGACAGCGCTCTTCACAGTCTAAGTACTCCTGATTTCGTGGGTATGGGTTTCTGTTGTGCCCCTGAACAGACACAAACACAGAGTCGGGGTGACAGGATTTGAACCTGCGACTTCCTGCTCCCAAAGCAGGTGCTCTAGCCAAGCTGAGCTACACCCCGAAGGCACAGGACAGTCTACGGGCAAGCGGGCCAAGAATGCACATTTGACACTGCGGCCGGAATTAGGTTTAGTTGTACCCGGCTTGAACAGCCACCGGGAAGATGTCCAAAACAAGGATATCCGTCCTGGGGACGTAGCTTAATGGTAAAGCCTCAGTCTTCCAAACTGATTACGCGGGTTCGATTCCCGTCGTCCCCTCCATACAAAAGGGCCCCGATCCACGGATCGGGGCCCTTTTTTTTGACCAGGAACTTTCCTAAACCTGGCAGCCGGGACACCAGTAGAGTTTGCGGGCGCCAATTTCAGTTACCCCCACCAGCGTCCCGCAGGCGCGGCAGGGCAGGCCCTGGCGCTTATAAACAAAGTGGGCGTCGGCGTCGGACGCCATCACACCACCGCCGGTCCACAGCGTGGACGGCGTCGTAACAATCCGTCCATCACGGACGCCGTCCGACATGGTGACCACGGTGTCATCCCAGAGCCGACCAGCCGTTTCGGCATCAATGCCGCTTCCCGGCGTCCACGGGTCCACAGCCTGCCGGAACAAGACTTCGGCCCGGTAGATGTTCCCCACCCCGGCCAGCACCGACTGGTCCATCATCAGCAGCGCTACTGCCGTCTTACGCCGACGCAGGCGTCGAATGAACTCATCACGGTCTCCGGGCCGGTTATGCAGCGGATCCGGGCCCAGGCGCGCCAGCACGGCCGCAGCCTCAGCAGCGGTGATGGCTGCACACGTGGTGGCGCCCCGGAGATCGGCCCAACCGTGGTCAGAGACCAGGCGGACGCGCACTGCGCCTACCGGCGGGGGCGGGCCGTCGTACGCATCGTCGTCCGCCACAGAGGCGCTTTCCCGTTCACCGATGCGCCGCGGGGCGCCGATGCTGGACGCACCCGTGAAGGTACTGTCGCCGCCGAAACTCCACGCCCCGTAAAGACCCAGGTGGACGTGGAGGAAGAGATCGTGGTCAAACCTGAGAAAGAGCTGCTTTCCGTGGGCAGTGGAGTCAACCAGGATGTGCCCGGTGAGGAGCTCCGCGCCCGCCGTGAACCTGCCTTGCGGGCTGGAAACTTCCAGACGCCGGCCCCCAAAGACGTCCTGGAATTGGCGGGCCAGCCTGTGGACCGAATGCCCCTCAGGCACTACTCGACGATCTCGCCGGTGGTTTCGTACACCGCGATTTTTCCGATGCGGCGAACGTGGCGTTCGTCGTTGCTGAAGGGCTCCTGCAGGAAGGCCTCAATGAGCTCGGTGGCTTCTTCGACGGTGTGCTGGCGTCCGCCAACAGCTACGACGTTGGCGTCGTTGTGTTCGCGGGCCAGCTTTGCAGTGGAGAGGTTCCAGGCCAGGGCAGCGCGGACGCCGTTGACCTTATTCGCAGCAATTTGCTCGCCATTGCCCGAGCCGCCCAGCACAATGCCAAGGGCGTGCACTCCGGCCTTCTGGTCTGCAACAACGGCAAGGCCGGCATTGATGCAGAAAGAAGGGTAGTCATCCAGGGCGTCGTACTCCTTGGGCCCGTGATCCACCACTTCGTAGCCCTTGGCCGTGAGGTGGCTGACCAAGTGGGCACTGAGTTCCATGCCGGCGTGGTCTGTAGCAATGTGGACGCGGGGTGTAGTCACAGGAAGTCCATTCTTTCTGGCGCGCGGGTGCGGCGTGCGGCCGGGCCCGACGATGAGGGATGCGCTACCTAGGGTACCGCTACCGGGGTTATAGGGGCGGCCCGTCGCCCCGGGCACGATGCGCCGCCCGGTTCAAGACTCCCGCAAGTTTGTCCGCGGATGCCTGCGTGCCGGCGCTCAGCGCCACCCGGCCACCGTTAAGTTTCCTTACGACGACGGCCGGGCCACTGCCGACCAGCATCGCGGTGGCATCATCGTGGTGCCGCCAGCCCCACCCGCCATAATCTGCGGCCTTGACCTCTGCGGGGGCGGCTGCGGCGATGTCGACGGCGGGTACGGTCAAGACGCGTACGATCCCGCCGGCGAATACCTGGAGCCCTCCACGATCAGCCCGCACCCTCGCGAACAGGAACCCTGCGCCCACCAACGCGGCCGCCGCAACCAGGGCCCCAAGCCATGGGACAGCCACCGCTATCAGTGCAGCGGGGAACAATGCCGAGACAACGATCATGATGAAGACGGAACTCCTGGCATGCACCCACAGCCGGAGCGTATCGCGGGCAAGATCGGGATCTTCAAGAAGCCGCAGCTCTTCTTCGAGCGCCACGTCATCCTCCCGGGTCCACCGCGGGTCCGGCTTGAACGCGAACATCATCACCACGCCCAAAGCCACGGCGGCGCCGCTGCCCATGGCCAGCACAATGGGGTCCACATGGGACTCGCGCGCGTCCGGCAGACCTGATTGGCCCACTAGTCCGGCCGCCACCACGGTGGTGATGAAGAGGCTTACCGTCAGGCCCAGGCCCATCATGACCCGCCGCATGACTACAGGCCTGGTTATTGACACTGCTTGAAGAAAGACTGCCCAGCCGCAGAAAATGATGAGGGCAGCGCCGCCAGCCACATAGGCGCCGAACGGCGCGAAAGAACTGCCGCCGTCGGCGTTCCACATCACCGCAACAGGATTGGGGAGCTCGTTGCGCAACATCTGGGCGCACACCACAAACCCGACGGCAAGAAGCAGCGGAAAGGCAACCGCAAACCTCAGTGCGCGGAAATCCAGAGTTTCCCGGAACGATGCCATAGTCCAACGCTACTCCGTAGGGCGACACTGTGGTGTCCGCTCCTTGCCTTCCCGGCGCGGAGTGAAAGAATGGCTTCACACCAGCGTCCGGCCACGACAGGCCGGCCATCCCAAATCTTCGGAGGCACCACTTGCCAGGCCTGAACCTCACGCGCGACGAAGCTGCCAAACGCGCCGAACTGCTCAACGTCGAGTCTTATCACGTCACCCTGGACCTGACTCAAGGTTCAGAGACCTTCGGCTCCACTACGGTGGTTAGGTTTTCTGCAGAGCCGGGTTCGTCGACGTTCATCGACGCCATCACGGCGGCAGTCCACAGTGTGACCTTGAACGGGACGGAACTGGACCCGGCTGAGGTCTCCGACGGCGTCCGCATCCAGCTCCCTGACCTGGCCGCGAACAACGAATTAGTGGTGGTGGCGGATGCTCCGTACATGAACACCGGGGAAGGCCTGCACCGCTTCGTAGACCCCGTGGATGGCGAGGTTTACCTGTATACGCAGTTCGAAGTTCCCGACTCCCGCCGCATGTTCGCAGTCTTCGAGCAGCCGGACCTGAAAGCCAGCTTCACGTTCACGGTCACTGCGCCATCGCACTGGGACGTTATCTCCAACTCCCCCACCCCGGTTCCCGTTGAAGCTCCTGCTGCCGGCGATGGCACCGCACGGTCCGTGTGGAACTTCGCCTCCACCCCGCGCCTGTCCTCCTACGTCACGGCTTTGATCGCCGGGCCGTACCAATCAGTTCGCTCCGAGGTCACCAGCTCCGACGGCCGGGTGATTCCGTTGGGAGTCTTTGCCCGCAAGTCGCTCATGCAGTACCTCGATGCGGACAACATCTTCGAGCTGACCCGCCAAGGCTTCGAATTCTTCGAGGCACAGTTCGGGTTCCCGTACCCGTTCGAGAAATACGACCAGCTGTTCGTCCCGGAGTTCAACGCCGGAGCCATGGAAAATGCCGGTGCCGTGACCATCCTGGAAGGCTACGTCTTCCGCGGAAAAGTCACAGGCGCCCAGATTGAACGTCGCGCCATCACGGTCCTGCATGAACTGGCGCATATGTGGTTCGGGGACCTGGTGACCATGCGCTGGTGGAACGACCTCTGGCTCAACGAATCCTTCGCCGAATACATGTCGCACCTGGCCGCCGTGGAAAACACGGAATTCGACCGGGCCTGGACCACTTTCGCCTCCGTGGAGAAGTCATGGGCCTACAAGCAGGACCAGCTTCCCACCACACACCCGATCTTCGCCGAAATCAACAACCTTGAAGACGTGGAGGTGAACTTCGACGGCATCACCTACGCCAAGGGCGCCTCGGTGTTGCGGCAGTTGGTGGCCTGGGTGGGTCCGGAACAGTTCATGGCCGGCGTCCGCTCCTACTTCGCCAAGCACGCCTGGAAGAACACCGAGCTCGCCGACCTCATGGTGGAACTCGAAGCCGCCAGCGGCAGGGACCTGGACGCATGGGGCAAGCTGTGGCTCGAAACTGCCGGCGTGAACACCCTGGCGCCCGAGCTGGAAGTTGCCGGTGACAGCACCATCACCGGCTTCGCGATCCTCCAGACTGCCATCGAGGAACAGCCCACCCTCCGCCCGCACCGACTCGCCGTCGGCTTCTACTCACTCTCCGACGACGGCAAGCTGGAGCGGACGCATCGCGAGGAACTCGACGTCGACGGCCCCCGCACAGAAGTACCCGCGTTGGTGGGCAAAGCCCGGCCGGACTTGATCCTGCTCAACGACGACGACCTCGCCTACGCCAAGGTCCGCTTGGACGAACACTCCCTCGCCACCGCCAAAGCCCATCTGAAAGACTTCGCAGCCAGCCTGCCGCGCACTCTGGTGTGGGGCTCGGCATGGGATGCAGCCCGTGACGGGGAAACCCCCGCCCGCGGCTATGTTGATCTGATCCTGGCGAACATCGCCTCGGAAACGGACTCCTCGGTGATCCTGGTCCAGCTGCGCCAGCTCGCCACCACCTTGACGTACTTCGTTGCGGCAGAACACAAGCTTGCCTCGACGATTGCGGCCGCAGACAAACTGTGGGACCTCGCTTCGTCCGCGGCGGCGGGCTCGGACGCCCAACTGCAGTTCGCCAAGTCATTCGCCCAGCTGGCACGCAGTGGCGGGCAGTTTGACCGTATTCAGGCCCTCTTGGATGGCACGGAGACACTCGAGGGCCTCTCTATCGACCAGGACATGCGGTGGGAGCTCCTCACGGCGCTGGTGGCCGGCGGACGGAAGGATCAGGCCCGCATAGACGAAGAACTCTCCCGCGACAACACTTCCAACGGCCACAACGCGGCAGCACTGGCCAAGGCGGCCATACCCACGCCGGAGGCAAAGGCAGCAGCCTGGGATTCAATCGTGGTCAAGGGGGACCTCTCCAACGCCCTGCAAGCCTCAGCGGTGGCCGGCTTCATGCGCGTGACGGACACCGCCTTGCTGGAGCCTTTCGCGGAGAAGTATTTTGAGGCAGTGCCTGGAATCGTCGAGGAACGCACCCATGCCTTGGCACAGCAGATCGTGGTGGGTCTCTACCCGGCACAGCTCACAACACAAGCTACGGTGGACCGCACCGATGCCTTCCTGGCCGGACTTCCCGAGGAGAGCGCAGCACTGCGCCGAATGATGCTGGAAAACCGCGACAGCGTGGCCCGGGCCCTGCGGGCAAGGGCAGCGGACGTCTAAGCCCCGCCCCGTGTGAGGCCCGTGCGGATAGTGGGCACCCCAAAGCTAAACTGTCCGCATGGGCCTCCACGAACACCATTACGCACTGACTGTCCGCTGGACCGGAAACCTCGGTGAAGGCACTGCCGGGTATCGGGCGTATTCCCGGGATCACGACGTTGAAATCAATGGCCTTCCGACGCTAAAAGGTTCAGCAGATCCCACTTTCCATGGGGACCGGACCCGCTACAACCCGGAACAGTTGCTACTCGCAGCACTCTCCCAGTGCCACATGCTGTCCTTCCTGCATGTGGCCGTCAAACACGGTGTGGTGGTGACCGGTTACGAGGACAAAGCCGAAGGCCTCATGAAGCTCAACCGGGACGGCAGCGGGCAGTTCGAAAGTGTCACGTTGAGGCCGCACGTCACCATTACCGATCCCGCCCACGCAGACGTGGTCCCGCAGCTTCATCATGAAGCCAACCAGGTTTGCTTCATTGCCCGCAGCGTCAACTTCCCGGTTCTCCACGAACCGCTCACGACGACGGCCGCCGCCTAACGCTGTTCACGGCGCCACAGTGCCACGAGCCTCTGCTCAGAGTCACGGCGCAGCCCGGCTTTACGATCCCTGTCCAAGCCTCGCTGACGTTCATCATCAAGCGTGGCTGCCAAGGTCTCCTGCCACGGGCGCAGGGCCATGCCACGCTCCCGTGCGGCGCGGTTGGTCCGCGATTGAAAGCCATCGTGGCCTTCCGGCAGCCAGAGGGGCATGGAATCCGGACCTGCCCAGTACTCCACGCCATGGCCCACCAGCCAGTCCTCATCAGCCCGGATGACCTCCTCAGCGGCACGATCACCCACTGCGGTTTCAGCAGCCCGCCGCGACTCGTCGATGTAGTCCTCGAACCGCACCACGTCTCCCAGGGCGTTGTAGGTACCGGCCAGCCCTTGTTCAGCGGACTGTAGAACCCACGCCGCGAGGTCCCGGACATCAATGATCTGTGTGGCGGCGTCCGGGATATCCGGGACCAGGACAGGGTCAGTGTTCGCAGCGAATCGAGCCGGCCAGTAGCCGTATCTGTCAGTCCCGTCCCCTGGTCCCCCAATGAGTCCGGCACGGACGATGTGCGCCTTCTCCCCCACGGCAGCAATCGTCATCTGCTCAATCGCCGACTTGGACTCCCCATAAGTTTCCGGGGCCCCTGCCTGACCCGCCGGCAGGGGTTCGAGCAGTGTAGCGCCCTCATCGGCACCAGGTATGGAATGGTCTGCATAGACCGAGCAGCTGGAGACGAACGTCCAATGCCCTGTTCCTGCACTCAACGCTTCGAGGGCCTCACGGGCCTGGACCGGATCGCGGGACACCTCTACCACCGAGTCCCAGTGTCCCTCGAGGTCGGCGAAGGCTGCGGCACCCAAGGCGCGGTCGCTCCTGACCCACGTGACGCCGTCGGGCGGTCCAGCCGAAGTACCACGTGCCAAACAGGTGACGTCGTGCCCGGCAGCAACAGCCTGCCGGGCAATTTCTGCTGACAGGAAGGCGGTGCCGCCCAAGACCAGGATGCGCATACCGTCACGCTACGGCGCTAGGGTTGTAGGTGGACAGAGTGTTCCGCGCCCGGCGAACACGGGCCGACGACAGGGAGTTATTCCACCTTGACCTCCATCCCCCTTGCAGAAACCATCACCTTGGAACCTGAAAAAATCGATCTGATGTCCATCCTCATCACCTTGGGCGTGGGCCTGGCTGTGTGGGTCGTGGCCCGGTTCATCATCCTGCGCATCACGCGACGAGTGTCCGCCGGCAGTTCCTTCTTCAAAAAACCGCATTTCAAGTGGGTCCAACCGGCCATCCGCGCGCTGGACCACGAACGCCGATCGCAACGCGCCGAAACCATTGGCACGTTGTTGACCAGCTTGGTGAGCGTGGTTGTTGTGGTGATCGTCATCATCTACGTCCTCAAGTACATGAACGTTGATGTCGCACCACTCTTGACCAGCGTGGGAATCCTGGGTGTCGCCATTGGTTTCGGTGCCCAGCAGCTGATCCGCGACTTCCTCGCCGGAATCTTCATCACCATTGAGGATCAGTACGGGATCGGCGATGTCATCGTCACCAGTGAAGTGATTGGTACCGTTGAATCGGTGGGACTGCGCATTACGCGGGTCCGTGCTGAGGACGGAGCCATCTGGTATCTGCGCAACGGCGAAATCCTCCGCGTGGGCAACCGATCACAGGGCGACTACGTGCCGTTGGAAACACCGGACACCGGCGACCAACCCGGCGCAGCAGCTGCCACCGTCACAGCAGGCGCACCGCGCGTCACCAAAGCCGAGGAGAAGTCCAATGAGTAACACTGCAAGTGGGCAGCCACCGACTCCGCAGACCGGCCCCCGACGCCAGCTGATGCAGAACGATCCGTTCAGCCAACCTGCTTACACGGACAGCTTCTACGCCGCAGTTGGCGGCCATGAAACGTTCGTCAAGCTCATCGATGTCTTCTACGACGGCGTTGCCACGGATCCTTTGCTGCGGCCCATGTACCCGGAGGAAGACCTCGGACCTGCCAAACGCCGTTTCCTGATGTTCCTGGAGCAATACTGGGGCGGCCCCACAACCTACGGCGAAGAACGCGGCCACCCACGGCTGCGCATGCGCCATATGCCGTTCCGGGTGACACCCGAAGCCAAAGAGCGTTGGTTGTTCCACATGCGCAAGGCCGTTGACTCTTTGGAGTTGTCGCCGCTGCATGAAGGCACCCTGTGGGACTACATGGAGCGGGCTGCGCTGACCATGATCAACAGTCCTTCAGCCGGCGCCTAGTCTTTAGAAGCCGAGCCCCAGGCCTGCACCGGTCCTGACCAGCACATGGCCGCGGGGTCCGCTCAGACGGAACCAGCGGCCATTGCGGAAGACCTTTTGCTCAGCGTCGCCCAGGAAACCCAACGCGAAGGCAGCGAAGGCGGCGCCTGCCGGCAGCCCGGCCGCGCCGGGAAGTTCACGGCCCCAAACAGCTGCCCGTGCGCTATTGACCACGGCGGCACCCGCTGCTGTGGGAATCACGCCAGCCACCTCCGCAATGCCGGCTTCGGCTGCCACCTTGAGGTCGGCGTCGGGCATGGCGCCATGGGCCTCCCAGCCGCTTCGGGGCGCGCCAACGCCCGCCCAGGACTCGGAAACGGTCGACGGCGGGATGGGCAGCTCCACGTCATCGGCACCGGACCTGGCCAACCGGTCCATAACGGAGGCGAGCGTCACGGTGACGTCTGCGTGGGCCGGCTCAGCAAGGGCCATGGTCCGCAAGCCAAGGATTGTTGGGGTGGACTCACCCAATATGCGTGGCCTCAGCACGCACACATATGCGGCCAGGACGGTGCCTGCGCCCTGGAGGCGGATGGCGCCGTCGTCGATGCTTTTTGCCCTGGTGACGAACGTTCGCAGGTCTGCGAGGTCACGGGGATCGGCGAAGCGGAAGGACTGGGTCAAGACGTCTGTCACATCATCGACTCTACCGGCATGTCCGCGGTTGAGAGGGGTCGGGGCGGCGTCTAAAGTCGAACCATGACTGAGACGAATGCTGGCCTCGAGGTGGAAGCACCCGTAGAAGACCCCATGGAAGTGCTGATCGGCCTGCTGGACCTTGGTGATTTTGATGGAGCCCGGACCAATGAGGACATCTTCCTGGGCCCGTCCCAAAAGCAGCCACGGCACCGTGTTTTTGGGGGCCAAGTGTTGGCGCAATCCATGATGGCCGGCATGCGCACCGTGGACCCTGACAGGGCTGCGCACTCCATGCATGGCTACTTCCTGCGTCCCGGTGACGCCAACAAACCGATCACGTTCGGGGTGGAAAGACTGCGCGACGGCCGATCTTTCTCGGCCCGCCGCGTCCATGCCTACCAGGACGGTGTGCCCATTCTCTCCATGATCGCTTCCTTCCAAGTGGAAGACAGCGGCTTGGACCATCAGGCGGAGATGCCCGAAGGCATCCCGGATCCGGATTCCCTGCCCAGCACCGCCGAACTTTTATCCCACTACGATCACCCCATGGCACGCCACATGTCATCGGAGCGGCCCTTCGATGTCCGGCACATCGACCCCGCACTGTACGTATCCCCGCCGGCCGATCACGTGGCGACCAACGCTGTGTGGATGAAGACCATGGGGCCCCTCCCGGATGACCCCAACCTCCACCGGGCAGCACTGGCCTACGCGAGCGACTACACGCTTTTGGAGCCGATCCTCCGCAAGCACGGCCTCGCCTGGATGACGCCGGGCATGAGCGTTGCCAGCCTTGATCACGCCATGTGGTGGCACCGCCCTGTGCGCGTTGACGAGTGGATGCTCTACGTCCAGGAATCCCCCAGCGCCCAAGGTGCCCGGGGACTCGCCACAGGCCGTATCTTCAACCGTGACGGACAGCATGTGGCTACCGTTGCCCAAGAGGGAATGGTCCGGGTTCCGTAGGCGCTGAAGAGCCTCCTGCCCGGGACGCGTTGGAACAGAAAGGCCGGTCCCTGACGGGACCGGCCTTTCTACGTTCGTGCCTGAGGCGATGAGATTCTAGTCGCGGGTCAGGCGGCGGTGCGTGACGCGGTGCGGCTTGGCAGCATCGGGGCCGAGGCGCTCCACCTTGTTCTCCTCATAGGAGTCGAAGTTGCCCTCGAACCAGTACCACTTGGAGGGGTTCTCGTCGTCACCTTCGTAGGCGAGGATGTGCGTCGCTACCCGGTCCAGGAACCAACGATCGTGCGAGACCACCACAGCGCAGCCGGGGAATTCGAGAAGGGCGTTCTCGAGGCTGCCCAGAGTTTCGACGTCGAGGTCGTTGGTAGGTTCGTCAAGGAGGAGAAGGTTGCCACCCTGCTTGAGCGTCAGTGCCAGGTTAAGGCGGTTGCGCTCACCACCGGAGAGAACACCAGCCTTCTTCTGCTGGTCCGGGCCCTTGAAACCGAACGCCGAAACGTAGGCACGCGAAGGCATTTCGACCTGACCGACCTGGAGGAAGTCATGGCCTTCGGAGACAACTTCCCAGAGGGACTTGTTGGGGTCGATGCCGCCACGGGACTGGTCCACGTAGGAGATCTTCACGGACTCGCCGATCTTGAGCTCACCGTCATCCAGAGGCTCCATGCCGACGATCGTCTTGAACAGCGTGGACTTACCCACACCGTTGGGGCCGATGACGCCCACAATGCCGTTACGGGGAAGCGAGAAGGAGAGTCCATCGATCAGTACGCGATCGTCGAAGCCCTTCTTCAGGTTCTTGGCCTCGATAACCAAGGAGCCCAAGCGCGGTCCCGGCGGAATCTGGATCTCTTCGAAGTCCAGCTTGCGGGTGCGATCAGCCTCTGCCGCCATCTCTTCATAGCGGGCCAGACGTGCCTTTGACTTGGTCTGGCGGCCCTTGGCGTTGGAGCGCACCCACTCAAGTTCTTCGGTAAGGCGCTTGGAGAGCTTCGCGTCCTTCTTGCCCTGGACCTCCAGACGGGCTTTCTTCTTCTCCAAGTAGGTGGAGTAGTTGCCCTCGTATGGGTACAGGTGCCCGCGGTCGACTTCCGCAATCCACTCGGCCACGTGATCCAGGAAGTAGCGATCGTGGGTCACGGCAAGGACTGCGCCGGGGTACTGGGAGAGGTGCTGCTCCAGCCAAAGAACGCTCTCAGCATCCAAGTGGTTGGTGGGCTCGTCAAGGAGCAGAAGGTCAGGCTTCTGCAAGAGAAGCTTGCAGAGCGCTACGCGGCGGCGCTCACCACCGGAGAGGACGGTGACAACGGAATCGGCAGGCGGGCAGCGCAGCGCGTCCATGGCCTGCTCAAGCTGGGAATCAATATCCCATGCATCCGCAGCGTCAATGGCTTCCTGAAGCTTGCCCATCTCATCCAGGAGTGTGTCGTAGTCGGCATCCGGGTTGGCCATTTCTTCGGAGATCTCATTGAAGCGCTGGATCTTTCCATAGATCTCGCCAACGCCTTCCTGGACGTTGCCCAGGACGGTCTTTTCCTCGTTCAGCGGCGGTTCCTGCAGGAGGATGCCCACGGTGTAGCCGGGGCTCAGGCGGGCCTCGCCGTTTGACGGGGTGTCCAGTCCGGCCATGATCTTCAGGATGGTGGACTTACCAGCACCGTTCGGGCCCACAACGCCGATCTTCGCGCCAGGGTAGAACGACATGCTGACATCGTCCAGAATAAGTTTGTCGCCAACGGCCTTGCGAGCCTTGGTCATCGTGTAAATGAATTCCGCCATGCCCTTAAATCTAATGGGTAGGCGTACTTAACTCACATTCGAGCGCTGCGGTGGAACTAGCGGGCGTCTCCCACGAAGCATTTTCCCGTGGCCAACACGGGCAGCACGGTGACCACTACCCCACCATCGCGGATTTGCCCCATGATGCAACTATCGCCCGTCCGGGCTGCGGCCTCCATGGCGTCAACGTCCAATCCGGTGGGCGTGCGGCTCACAGACACCTCCACATTGTCTGCAGGGATGCCCGCTGAAACCAAGGCAGTCCTTAGCGCCTCCCGGTCCGGCTTGGGATTGCCGGCCACCAGGGTTTTCAGGGTGGACTCCACGGCGGAGGTGGTTGCCGCAACAGCGGGATCAACCGTGGCTGTGGCCTGTGGGCTGGCGGAGTTTTCCGGGTTGGTGGAGGCTTCAGGGCGGGTGGAAGGCTGCACGGGCTGATCGGCGGATGACGTGGCCGGTGGCGTGCAGGCCGTCATCGTCAACGCGGCAGCGATTATCAGCGTCAGTCCTGCGACGCGGACTTTCCATGCGTCTGCTGCCCTGCTTTTTGTCTGTGCCGTTTGCCTGCTCATCACGTAGCCATTGTGCCATCCACGCAGCAGTGCATTTCACACAGAGTGCAGCCTGCAAGGCCCGTGGCAATTCGCGGCAGACTTAACGGAGAAGAGGTCCTGACCTGCGTTTATGCAGGCCAAGACCCCTTATATGTGCCCCAGGAGGGAATCGAACCCCCGACCGGCGGATTAGAAGGCCGCTGCTCTATCCCCTGAGCTACTGGGGCGCACTGGCGCCCTGACCACCGTGGGCCGCTGGCGCCACAAAGAGTTTACAGTGCGATCGCCTCACAGCTTGCCACCACCACGCTACAGCTTCTACTCCTCCACAACGGCTGTACAGCCAAGGTTATTCACATAGGCCATTACAGACCTCCCCTCCCGGTCTTTCCTGGATGAAGCTGAAAGCGCCGGACAGGCACTCCCTACACCGAGAAGGACCACCAATGAATGACATGATCAGCGTCCGGGGCTTCGTGGCCTCGGAGGTCAAGAGTTCCACTACTACGCGGGGCACTGCCACCGCATCATTCCGCCTTGGAACCACGGAGCGCCGCTACGATCGCGCTACCAGCACCTGGGTGGACGGAAACACCAACTGGTACACCGTTCAGTCATTCCGCTTCCTCGCCGGGCACGTTGGATGCAGCATCAAAAAGGGACAACGGGTGCTCGTCATTGGGAGGCTACGGCTGCGGCAATGGGAACATGAGGGCCGCGTCTACCATGTGGCCGAAATCGACGCCGAATCAGTAGGGCATGACCTCATGTGGGGCTCCGCCAACTTCACCCGAATGAATGGCACCTCAGCCCCTGCTGACTCCGCACCTGCTGTGGAAGCGCCTGGGACCCCTGACCGCAACAATGAGTGGGACTCCGAAGGCCAGGAGATAGATCCTCCCGAAGACGAGTCCATCTCAAGCACCGTAGAGAACCCTGACGGCACCGGCCCCCTACTGGTCAACACCACAACGGGGGAACTGGTGGGTGCCGGCGTTTGATCGGCGCACCAAGACCCGGAGGCCAGCGGGACCAGCCCTGCATGCCGGGCCTCTTCTGGGCCCATGCCACACGACCATGCTCCTTCGAGGATCGAAACGGCTCCTGCTACCTGGGCGGCCGTTGAGGAATTGTTCGGAACCAAGGGCGAACCGTCCCGGTGCTGGTGCCGGTGGTTCGCCCTTGCCGGAAAAGTGCCCGAATCTGCTCCAGGCCGGCCAGTTGTGCGGCTCCGCAAACAATAATGCGGTTCAGTAACCGGAACCGTCATCAAGGCAGCGTCAGGATGACCGGCCCTTCAGCCGTGATGGCCACAGTGTGTTCGCTATGGGCGGCGCGTCGGCCGTTTGCCGAACGAAGAGTCCATTCGTCCTCGTCGTGGTAGTAGTCGTCCTTGCCGCCCAATATCAACATGGGTTCAATGGCAATGACCAGGCCCTCTTCGAGCTTCATGCCCCGGCCAGGCCGGCCCAGGTTGGGAACGGGAGGTTCGGCATGCATTGTCCGGCCGATGCCATGCCCACCGTGATCAGCCAACAACCCAAAGCCCGCACGTTTCGCCTCACCGCCGATTGCATAGGCAAGGTCGCCCATCTTGCTGCCTACCCGCGCTGCCTCGATGCCGCGCGTCAGTGCTGCCTCTGTAGCTGCCACCAGCTCCTGATCCACCGGGTCGCCGGTCCCGACGACGAAGCTGACGGCCGAATCACCGCACCAACCTTCCAGGAAGGCGCCACAGTCAACACTGAGCAGATCGCCGTCCTCAAGTACGTATCCATTCGGGATCCCGTGGACCACGGCGTCGTTGACGCTGGTACAGATCACCCCGGGGAACGGCACGGCCGCCCAGCGTGGGTGGTAGTCGAGGAACGCAGGCTTTGCGCCGGCGTCGTAAATCACGGATGCTGCGACGTCGTCGAGCTCCTTCAGTGAAACGCCCACATCAGCTCGCTCCCGCACCGCGGACAGGGCGTTGGCCACCACGCGACCGGCCTCGCGCATCATCGAGATTTGGTCCGGTGATTTCAGCATTGACATCTCCCCACTCTACGGCGGCCCCACAGCGGGAGCGAGGCCCACAGTCCCTGGCCACCCTTGGACCCTGCGGGCGGCAATACCCGCTCTAGAGTTGTGGCATGACCAACAATGTCCTGGTGCACGCAATCCGGTCTACCCTCCGATCTTCGGCCGACTCCGAGCGGGGAATTGGTGCCCAGGCGTATATGAAATCGGAGATGCCTTCTTTGGGTGTCCGGGTTCCCGAGGTACGCAAGATCGTGAAAGAAGCGGCGAAGCAGTACCCTGTGGCGTCTCCGGATGATCTGCGAAAAGCCGTTCTTGAGCTCTGGCGCGAAGCTGGGGTCCGGGAAGAGCGGTACGCAGCCATCGATCTGACGGGCCTGCAAATGGTCAAGGACGACCTGCAGATGTTGCCCATTTACGAGGAGATCATTCGTACCGGCGCTTGGTGGGATCTCGTCGATGGAGTCGCGCATCGGATCGGCGGACTCCTGCTCGCCAATCCAGCCACCCTGACTCCGGTCCTTCGTCAGTGGTCCACAGACGGCGACATATGGGTCCGGCGGGCCGCTATCACTGCCCAACTTGGAGCCAAAGCGAAAACTGACACCGACCTCCTGGCAGCGGTCATCTCCTCGAACTTCTCCGACAACGAGTTCTTCATTCGCAAGGCCATCGGATGGGCGCTACGGGAGTACAGCAAAACCGACCCCGCCTGGGTCAGGGCTTTCGTTTCCAATAACGCGGGTGCTCTGAGTCCACTCTCCACCCGCGAGGCACTGCGGCTGTTGCCGGACGGCTAAGCCGGTAGCGGCGGGGCTCGACCCACGAACTGCTCAGATGATGGGACGCAGACCGGCTTCATCCCTTACCCGGAACAAACCCTTTGTCTTCGGATCCACGAAGATCAGATAGACCGCGAACAAGAGCGCAATGAGGGCCGCACCGTAACGGGCCAGAATGAGGGCCAGTCCCAGGTCTTCGCTTTGAAGGTAAGGGAACACGTCCAACTGGTCCGAGATCGCGTAAACCATAAAGAACGACACGATGAAATAGAGCGCTTTGACCTGCCAGTCGTTGCGGATACCCGTCACGGCAAACAGCGGTATCAGCCACACTACGTACCACGACTGGATCATGGGGGCGAGCATGACAATAACAGCAAAAGCCAAGGTAAGCCGTCGCATCAGGCGATCGTACTCGCCTCGGAAAATCAGCCATGCCACGGCCGCAACCATCAGCACCTTGCCGGCGTCGTAAACCCACTTCGCCAAAGCCCAGCCGTCCAAGCCAAAGGCATTGAAGATCAGGGCAACAACCATACCGATGAGACCGACAGGCGCGTACCAAATCCACACGCTGCCAGGAGCCGACAGACCGTTGATCCAGCCGAATCCGAAACCGTTGACCAGACTCAAGGCGTAGAGGAGACCGAAGCTCAGCGCGGCCGTGAGGAACCAATAAAGGAATTTGCGCGGCCACGAGGCATGCTTGCCCGCCCACAGGAGTCCGATAAAGGGCAGGAACACCACGGTGATCGGCTTGATGGAGATGGAGAGCGTGACAAGCACCAGCCCTCGAATGACGCGACGGGTAGCACAGTAGTACAGGCCAGCCAGTGCCAGCCCGATCATCAAAGCATCGTTGTGAACACTGGCAATGAAGTTGGTGAGGAAGAGCGGGTTGGCCGCTGTCAGCCACAGTGCCCTGTGCGGATTCACTCCGTGAAGCTCCGCAAGCTTGGGCACGTAGATGATGCAGAGGACCACGCCCGCCGCAGCAACAAGGCGGAAAAGCATAATGCTTGCTTCGGGCTGTACGTTGGTCACCCACACCACGAACTGCTCTATCCACAGGAACAACTGGCCGTAGGGAACAGGCGCCTCGGTCCACATCTTGTCGGCGCCAAGCTGGAAGTAGTTGGGCAGGGCTGAAATCCCGTTCTCATAAGGGTTTATGCCTTCCACCATCAACCGGCCTTGACCGATGTAGGCGTAGACGTCCCTGCTGAAGAGCGGAACAGTGAACATCATGGGCAGCCCCCAAGCCGCCACGGCCTGCAGCGTCGCCTTTCGGGCTTCCAATCCCCACACCCGGACGCGCTGGCCCAATCGCAGCCAGGCGCGGACAAGCAGCATGCCACCGATGGCCAACAGCACGATCGACAGACCAACGCCGACACCTTCGGTGCGCATCCAGATAAAGAGCGGCAACCTACGCAGTTCCGAAACGGGGGCAAGCCAGCCAACGCCCAAGGAGCCGAACACCATGAACATGGAACCAATGAAGCCGGCGATCAAAGGCGAACGTGCGTTATCTACCTCGCCGCCTACAGCGTCGGCTGACGGCGTTGCTGCCCCTGCCAACTGGGCGGCGGGTATTGGCACCGTCATGTGGTCGTCATCCAATCGTTCACCCGCTGCGGTCGGGTCAAAGTTCTGCGTCATGGGGGCGTTCGGCAACAGGACGAAACGACGCTGCCGCGCTCAAAAATCGTACCATCGGAGCACTTGGAAGCCACTGAGCGATAGGCTGGGCGAGTGCCTATTACTAATGAACGCATCGTCTGGATCGACTGCGAAATGACCGGCTTGGACCTCATCAACGACGCCTTGATTGAGGTCGCTGCGCTGGTGACAGATTCCGAACTCAATATCCTGGGCGAAGGCGTGGATGTGGTTATCAAGCCCGATGATGCCGCGCTGGAGCAAATGAACGACTTCGTGCGGGACATGCACACCCGCTCCAAGCTCCTGGATGAGCTTCCCCGGGGAAAGACCATGGCCGAGGCCGAGGCGCAGGTCCTCGAATACATCGAAAAGTGGGTCCCGGATCCCCGCAAGGCACCCTTGGGCGGCAACTCCGTGGGAACTGACCGGATGTTCCTGGCCCGGGATATGCCCAACATCGTGGAACATCTTCACTACCGCGTGATCGATGTCAGCACCATCAAGGAGCTCTCACGCCGCTGGTTCCCTCGCGCGTACTTCCAGTCCCCCGCCAAGCATGGCGGCCACCGTGCATTGGGCGACATCAAGGACTCGATCGACGAGCTGCGTTACTACCGCCAGGCTGTTTTCGTTCCTACGCCGGGACCGGACACCGCCACAGCACAGCGCATTTCCAAGGAGATCATGGCCACCGCTGAGACCTTGGGATCCAGCGAACGGGTGTGATCTGCACCATTTTTCAAGGTTTTTTCGCCAAAAACGGCAAAAGTGGACTTTGCACCCCAAAACAGCAGGTAAGCTATTTGTCGTTGCCTTGGAGGAAAGCCGGTCAAACGGTTCAGTCCCGATAAGGCGCATGGTGGGCTTAGCTCAGTTGGCAGAGCGCCTGGTTGTGGTCCAGGAGGTCGCGGGTTCAACCCCCGTAGCTCACCCCACCGAGATTGGCTCCAGAGCCGGTTTCCACAAAGGCCGCACCGGTTATCCGGTGCGGCCTTTGCTTTTAACCCGGAGCGGGTCACGCGGCCACGTCCGAGGCCGCGGCCGGACCGCCACCGGACTACCGCGCTAAACGAAGGAAATGCTGAGATGACCGTCCTGCCAGTCACTATCTGGGGCGAACCTGTGTTGCACCGCCGGGCAAGCGAGGTGGAGGTTTTCGATGATGAACTCCGCGGCTTGATCGCGGACATGTTCGAAACCAATGATGCCGCCAACGGGGTTGGACTCGCCGCTCCTCAGATCGGCGTGGGTAAGCGACTCTTTGTCTACAAGTACGCCAACGATGACGACGTGCCGGAGCAGGGCGTGGTGGTCAACCCGGTGCTGACACTTTCCAAGGTCTCGGGGGCACTTCCGGATCCCGACGAACATGTTGAAGGATGCTTGTCCTTCCCGGGCGAGTACTACCCGTTGCAACGCGCAGAATGGGCACGGGTTCAGGGTTTTGACGGCAACGGCAACCCCTTGGATTTCGAAGCGACAGGGTGGTTCGCCAGAATCCTGCAACACGAGTTCGACCACTTGGACGGCAAACTGTATGTCAACCGCCTTGTGGACCGGTACTCCAAGAAGGCGTTGAAGCAGGCCAAGAAGAACGGCTGGGGTGTTCCTGGACTGACTTGGATGCCTGGCGTCGATCCAGATCCGTTCGGGCACTGAGCCGTGGCCGCCAGCCCTCACACGGAGCTTTTCGAGCTCCTGGATATCACCGGCGAAGATGCCGCTGCATGCGCCCACCTTCTGGACACGCCTGCGGATGAGCCTGTTCTTCAGGCTATGGAGGCGATGCAGGAGAGGCTTGGTGCCTTTCCGGTAGACAGCATCCGGGCAGAAGGCGCCGTGGAGGCGGTCTGGATCGAAGCCCTGCTCCGTTTTGCCCCGTCAGTTCACGCTTATCATGTGGGTCTCGGAATCAGTCCGGCGGTTTCGGCTGCTTCCTTGGCAGACCTGGGTCTACAGCTCCGCATCAACCGACGGGTCCATGGACGGTTTGGACTGGATACCTGGGCCTGGCTGACATTGCACATGGCAGGAAATCTATTCCGGCTGGGACGGCTACAGTTCCATTTGGTGCCCGCCGCAGATCCAGGCCCAGAGTGGGTTCTGGGGGTCCACATTCCCGAGGATGGGTCGCTCTCCCCCGAATTGGTGGATGCCAGCTTCTCGCAGGCCCGGGCTTTCTTCACCCGGTATTTTCCGGACAAGCCTGCCCACAAAGCCACATGCGATTCCTGGATGCTGGACCCGTACCTCGTGGAGCGCCTGCCTAAGAGCAACATCGCGTCCTTTGCTCGTCGCTTCACCTTGGATCGCTGCACTGATGCTCCTACGGATGCCATCTACTTCACCTTCAGGCAGCGGGGACTGGACAACCTGGATAGGCTTCCGCGGGAAACCTCACTTCAGCGCGTGGTCCTGGAGCGGATCGACGACGGCGGCGCCTGGCAGCTGGGGCACGGTCACCTGGCACTGTAGATGGTTTGCTGGTCCGGGCAAGAGGAAAGGACCCGCTTCATGGCGTCTTTTTCGGCTTGCGTAATCCACAGTTGATACGCCGCCTTCACCGAGACTTGCCGCGCGACGTAGTGGCAGCGGAAATTTTTGTTGGCCGGCAGCCACGTGGCGGCGTCTCCTGCACCTTTCTTGACGTTGGCGGGTCCGTCCGCGGCGATCAGGTTCAGGGGGTCGTTCGCAAACATTTGCCGCTGTTGGACAGTGAGCTGCTGGGCTCCCTTCTGCCAGGCGTCGGCGAGGGCCACTACGTGATCGATTTGAACTGCGGCGCTGGTGTCCTGGCCTCTTTGGAATGTTACCTGCGCCCCTGTGTAGGGTTCGTGGAAGCTACCTCCGGAGACCTTGCACGATGAACCCTTCGTGAACTCGACTGCAGAGAGGTCCCTCCGCAGAATGTCATTTCTGGTATCGCATCCATTGCGGTCAGCGTCTGCCCAGGCTTGGCCGAAGGCGGCTCTGTTGTAGTCCGACTTCTGCGCACGTCCTTTGACCGGGAGATGTTCCAAAGCATCGCCTGCCTTCTCGGGCGGAACAAGTGCCGCCCCGCGAAGGGGTTTCATCCAGCCAGGATTGAAGACGGGTGCTTCGCTAGGGCCGGCCGCCCACGGTTCTGCGGCGTTGAATTGACCGGCGGTGAAGTACCAGGAAAGCCCAGCAACGACGGTTGCAGCTGCCAATCCAAGAATGGCCCACGCTTGACGTGACCTCCGCCGGGCGCGTTTGTAGGCAGACCAAGTGGTACTCAAGAGACTCCGTTCAGTGGGACTGGCGACGTCCTTCGAGCGTAGGACAAAGCCCCGACATCAGAGTCGATATCCACAGTGTGTAGGAGAAGTCACACTGCAGTGAGGTGTCGCGTGACCGGGTCTATTGCTCCCGTGTCACGCGTTGCAGGTCCTCGGTTGCCAGGGCGAGGAGTCCTCGTAGTTGTTCTACACGTTCGTCCGGCACATCACCTGCGGCGTTTCCCGCCACCGCCTGGTCCAGAAGCTTCTGCGCTTGTTTGTGGTTGGCCTTGGCTACGTCCAAGGCGTGTTCAAGCGTGGTCTCATGTTCCAACGTTGATTCGTTTTCCATGAACCCATTTTGATCAGGTTTCCCGGCTGATACCAGTGACTCAGCCGGGAAACCCGCGAATACTTCGGAGCGCCTAGGCTCCTGCCCCTTCAAGTACTGCGATGGGAGCAATCACGTCACGCGCGGGGAACGACGGCGGGTTCACACCGGCCATTTCTTCCATGACACGCACAACCTGGCAGGAGTAGCCGAACTCGTTGTCGTACCAGACGTAAAGAACCAGGTTCTTGTCGTTGGAAATCGTTGCGAGGCCATCAACAATGCCGGCGCGACGCGAGCCAACGAAGTCAGTGGACACCACATCGGGAGAGTCAATGTAGTCGATCTGCTTGCGAAGATCCGAGTGCAGGGACATTTCGCGGAGGAAGTCGTTGACTTCATCGCGCGTGGTGCCGTTCTCAAGGTTGAGGTTCAGGATGGCCATGGAGACGTCCGGGGTGGGCACGCGGATGGCATTTCCCGTGAGTTTGCCCTGAAGTTCCGGGAGCGCCTTGGCTACAGCCTTGGCGGCACCGGTCTCCGTGATGACCATGTTCAGTGCTGCCGAACGGCCGCGGCGGTCACCCTTGTGGAAGTTGTCGATCAGGTTTTGGTCGTTGGTGAACGAGTGAACCGTTTCCACGTGGCCGTGAATGATGCCGAACTTGTCGTTGATGGCCTTCAGCACCGGCGTAATGGCGTTGGTGGTGCAGGACGCCGCGGTGACGATCTTGTCGTCATCGGAGATGTCCTTGTGGTTGATGCCGTGGACGATGTTCTTGAGGTCGCCCTTGCCTGGTGCCGTCAACAGGACGCGGGCAACGCCCTTGCTCTGCAGGTGCTGGGAGAGGCCATCGGCGTCGCGCCAACGGCCGGTGTTGTCCACCACCAAGGCATCCTTGATGCCATATGCGGTGTAGTCCACAGTGGCGGGGTTGTCCGAGTAAATGACCTGGACCTGCACACCGTTGGCGGTGATGGTGTTGGCTTCCTCGTCCACGCGGATGGTGCCCTCGAAGGAACCGTGAACGGAGTCGCGGCGCAGCAGGCTGGCACGCTTCACAAGATCGTTCTCAGCGCCCTTGCGAACAACGATGGCGCGGAGCCGCAGGCCGTGTCCGCCACCGGCCTTTTCAATGAGGATGCGGGCCAGGAGACGGCCGATACGGCCAAAGCCGTAGAGAACGACGTCGGTGCTGGTGCGGTCGTCAGCGCCACGCTTTCCCACGATCTCCGCGAGCTCGGAGCGCAGGTATTCATCCAGGGAGGCACCATTGCCTTCGGCCCGGAACTTCTCAGTCAAGCGTGCAATGTCAATGGCGGCTGCGCCGAGCTCCAACTCAGACAACGCGTTCAGCAGCGGCGCAGTCTCTTCTAGCAGCAGCTCGTGGTTGCTCATCCGGCGCGCAAAACGGTGGGCCTTGAGGATGTTCATGGTGGACTTGTTGATCAGGCTCCGGCCGTGGATGCTCGTGACCACATTATTTTCCCGGTACAACCGGCCGATTACCGGAATCATGGCCTCGGCGAGAGCCTCCCGGCCCATCCACTTATCAAGACAAGAATCTGACGTCTGGCTCACAGAACTACCTTCCTTGGGTCAACCACATACGTCCTCGTATGTAGATGGCAGCGGCCGCCCGGAGTAGTCCTGCGGCACATGCGCCAGCGGGCTTCGGTCCACCCACAGCGCCTTGAACGAGAGCAAAGAAAATCCGCCGGCTGCGAACGCAGTCCCGGCGGCAGAACATCTACGTTCAGTAACCATTCTAGGGCGGAAGGAAGGGCTGCAGGCCGCCCCGGGGCGTGAAATCACTCACACGGCACAAATCCGGGAGTCATAAATGGATGGGTCGACCGATACGCCGGGTTCTGTCATCCCCTGCCGTTACCGGCAAGGGAGTGGCGGCCATCCATCTACGAACGCCGTTGCCGACGCCCTCCAGCAGCCTACCCGGACACTCGGGCGAGCAGCCCTCAAGCGTGTCCTGTCTGGCCTTGCTCCGGGTGGGGTTTACCTAGCCTCCCCGGTCACCCAGGGAGCTGGTGGTCTCTTACACCACCGTTTCACCCTTACCTGCTGCCCCGCGATGCAAAACATCACAGCGCGCAGGCGGTCTGTTCTCTGTGGCACTGGCCTGCGGGTTACCCCGAGTGGGCGTTACCCACCACCCTGCTCTTCGGAGCCCGGACGTTCCTCGAGCCACTTCCGTGACGCGCGACCGCCTGGTCGACCCATCCGCCGTCCAGTCTACCGGCGTTGGGGCCTACCAAAGTCCCCGGTAATATCGACTGGTGCTGATTCTGCTGCCGCCTTCCGAAGGCAAGACCCCCGCTGCCAACGGTCCCGCCATTAACTGGGAATCGCTCAGCTTCCCCGAACTGAACCCCTACCGTGCAAAAGTACTCGAAGCACTGGGTACGGTGAGCGCGCACGAGGATGCACTGGCGCTGCTGGGGGTCGGCGCCTCGTTGCGGGACGACGTCGAACGCAATACCCGGCTGCATGCCGAACCAGCCGCTCCCGCACATCAGGTCTATTCCGGAGTCCTCTACGACGCCTTGGGCTACAACAGCATGACGCCAACGCAGCGCCGCAAGGCGAACGAATCCGTCCTGGTGGTTTCCGCCCTGTGGGGCGCCATAGGCTTCGGCGACCACGTGCCTGCCTATCGCCTGTCCATGGGAACGGCACTGCCCGACGTCGGCCGCCTCGCCACGTACTGGAAGCCGCAGCTTAACGCTGCCCTCGCCTCACGCGCCGACGGCGAACTGTTGGTGGACTGCCGCTCCAGTACCTACGCTGCTGCCTGGGCTCCCCCGGCGACGCAAACAGTCAACATCAACGTTTTCAACGAAGCGAACGGCAAGCGCACGGTTGTCAGTCACTTCGCCAAACACACCCGGGGCGAACTGGCCCGCCACCTGCTGACCCGGCGCGGTAAGGCCCCGGCAACCCCGGATCAGCTCTTGAAGGCTGCCCGGGAGATCTGGACTGCTGAACTCGTTGAAGGCACGGCCCGCAAGCCGCACGCGCTCAACATCATCCTCACCACCTGAGCGTCCAACTGATGTTGGGCTGCGTCAGTTCCACTCCGCCGAACGGACCAGGATGACACCTGAATCCGGGCAAAAGACAATATCGTCCTCAGCGGCGGCTTTGACTTCGGCGAGGTCGCCAGGGCTGAGCATCATGCCGGAGCCTTCGGACTTTCCGTGGAACAGCCGTGCTGCCCCGACTCCACGTTTGGCAATGGTCTTCTCGTAGATGGCGAGAATGCCCGCGTCCAAGGATTCGGCGAAGGCGGCGCGCTGCCCCCGAACCACTGTTTCCTCGGCGGCGATCTCGGCAATGGCTTCATCCAGTTCAGCCCGGATGCTGCCAAAGGAACCCTGAATGTCGTCAACGATCGACTGCTGGGCTGCCTGCCGCTCGCGCAAAGTATCCAGGCGCTCCAGGATTTCGAGTTCAACGTCCTCAAGGTCCGAGCGACGCTTGTTGAGGGAGGCAATGTCACTCTGCAGCGCCACAAGATCCTTGGACAGCCCGGTGCCGCTGTTCAGCCGGGTCTCGTCGCGTTGGATACGGGTGGCTACCTGTTCCACATCGGCTTCCGCGCGGCGAAGTTCGGCTTCGGCGTCGTGAACGGCAACCTTGGCCGAGCCGAGCTCGCCGTTGGCCACGCTCAGCGCATCCGTGAGGTCAGTGATGCGTGGATCCGTTTCCAGAACCTTCCGGCGGCCCGCAAGCGACCTGAGCTTGGCATCCAGTCCCTGCAGTTCAAGCAACTTCAATTGTTCTGCCGGTGCTGCTTTCGCCACGCTTACCTCCGCTATTAGCTGCCGGCCTGGGGATCAGGTCCGGCCGGACCGCCTCTGACTGTCAGGGCTGTCCATATCTTTCTAGACTCTAGTCCCCGCCGGGAGTGAGTATGAAGTCCCAGGGATCACTGTTGGTGCCGCTGACGCGGATCTCGACGTCGTAGCCCTGGTCCGCCAGCACGTTGCCCAACGCTTCAGCGGCAGCAGGCAGCCACAGCCACTCACTGGCGAAGTGCGAAACGTCAATCAAATAGGGCCGGCCATTGGTGGCGCCCTCACGGGCTTCGGATGCTGGATGGTGACGCATGTCTGCTGTGACGTACACATCAGCGTTGGCGGCTCGAACTGCGTCGAACAAGCTGTCACCGGCTCCGCCGCACACCGCAACGCGCCGGATCAGGCCGTCTTTGTCTCCAGCTACCCGGACACCGCCTGCGACGGCCGGCAACATTTCAAAGACGCGGGCAGCGAAGTCACCGAGTGTCTCAAGGTCAGGGAGGTCTCCTACCCTGCCAATACCCTCCTCAGGCAAACCGTTGCTTGCCGGCGTCAAGGGCGTGACGTTTTCCAGGCCGAAGGCATCAGCCAGAACATCTGAAACTCCACCCACGGCTGAATCTCCATTGGTGTGCACGGTCAACAGCCCTGTCCCTGCCTCTATCAGCCGGTGCACCGCTAGGCCCTTCGCTGAGGTGGCCGCAACAGAGTTCACGCCTTTGAGAAGAAGCGGGTGATGGGTGATCAGCAGGTCCGCTCCCCACTCCACGGCCTCATCGATCACGGCCAGCGTGGGATCCACGGCAAAGAGAACTTTGGTGACGGGAACATTGGGCCGGCCAACAACAAGGCCAACCTCATCCCAGTCTTCAGCCAGGGACTCCGGCCACAGTTCCTCCACAGCCAGCAACACCTGACCGAGCGTAGGATCAGCGTTGCCGTCCTCTGTTTCGTCCTCTTCGACGGAATCCACATCAGAAATGTGGGTGTTTACTGCTTCCATGCTCTTATTCTTCCCTACTGAGCCAGATTTCTTCCCTACTGAGCCCCCATCAAGTAGCCGCCACTCCGTGGCACCTCCCTGGTGCCGTAATTCTCCCGTAAGGTGAAGCGGGAATCATCAGGCCCTCCGATCCATTGAAGAGAACATGAAAACTTTCGTACTTGGCGGCGGCTGCTTCTGGTGCCTTGATGCCGTTTACCAGAAGACCCGCGGCGTCAGCTCTGTGGTATCCGGCTACACCGGGGGCCACGTCCGCAATCCTGATTACTACGAGGTATGCTCCGGGACCACCGGCCACGCAGAAGTCGTTGCGGTGACCTTCGATGAAACCGTAGTTCCCGAAGAAGTCATCCTGGACATGTTCTTTGCCCTCCACGACCCCACCACCTTGAATCGCCAGGGGTATGACGTCGGCACCCAGTACCGTTCATCAATGTTCTACACAACCACGGAAGAAAAGGTCCTCTTCGAGGAAGCCATCGAGCGTGCCCAGTCCCTGTGGTCCGATCCGATTGTGACCGAGGTCAGCCGACTTCCCGAGTTTCACGAGGCCGAGGAAGTGCACCAGAATTACTATGCAAAGTTCCCTTATCAGGGCTATTGCCAGGTGATCATCAACCCGAAGTTGGCAAAGGCCCGGAAATATTACTCTGCATGGCTTACTGCTTAGCGAGGTTTCGATCCCGCTGGTTAGGCTGACCTCAGCAATCCCTCTTCAGAGATAGGCGTAATTTTCATGGCAAGGATCTACGACGACGTCACGCAGCTGGTCGGCCGCACCCCGCTGGTTCGTTTGAACCGGCTCACCGAAGGCCTCGACGCCACGGTTGCCGTCAAGCTCGAGTTCTACAACCCGGCCAACAGCGTCAAGGACCGCATCGGCGTGGCCATTATTGATGCTGCCGAGAAGTCCGGCGCCCTGAAGCCGGGCGGAACCATCGTCGAAGGTACATCGGGGAACACCGGCATCGCACTTGCGCTGGTGGGCGCAGCACGCGGATACAAGGTCATCCTGACCATGCCTGAGACCATGTCCACCGAGCGCCGCGTCATGTTGCGCGCCTACGGTGCCGAAATCGTCCTGACGCCCGGATCCGAAGGCATGCGAGGTGCCGTCGAGAAGGCACAGGAAATCGTTGCCAACACGGAGAACTCCATCTGGGCCCAGCAGTTTGCCAACGAGGCCAACCCAGCTATCCACCGCGCCACCACTGCCGAGGAAGTCTGGGAAGACACCGACGGCGAAGTAGACATCTTTGTGGCCGGCGTAGGCACCGGTGGCACCATCACCGGTGTTGGCCAGGTCCTCAAGGAACGCAAGCCCGGTGTGCAGATTGTGGCCATCGAGCCCAAAGATTCGGCGATCCTCAACGGTGGAGCCCCTGGCCCGCACAAGATCCAGGGCATCGGCGCCAACTTTGTTCCGGAAATCCTGGACACCAACGTCTACGACGAAGTCCTTGACGCCACCCTGGAAGACTCGGTCCGCGTAGCCCGTGAACTCGGCGCACGTGAAGGCATCCTCGGCGGCATTTCCTCCGGCGCCATTGTGTGGGGTGCCCTCGAGTTGGCCAAGCGCCCTGAGAATTCCGGCAAGTTGATCGTGGCCGTGGTCTGCGACTTCGGGGAGCGTTACATCTCCACGGTGCTGTTCGACGACATCCGCGGCTAACACCACGCCGGCACGCCTTCATTTCCTGTAGAAAGGTCTTTGTGAGCTTCTTCGCAAGGCTTAAGGAAGACCTCGATGCCGCCCGGTCCCACGACCCGGCGGCTCGAGGCTCTTTTGAGAACTTTTTCGCCTACTCCGGACTGCACGCCATTTGGGCGCATCGGATAACTCATCGGCTCTGGCAGAATCCGGCGCTCCGTTTTCCTGCGCGCCTGATATCCCAGTTGGCTCGCTTCCTCACCGGCATCGAAATCCATCCCGGCGCGACCATTGGCCGGCGGTTCTTCATTGATCACGGCATGGGAGTGGTGATTGGTGAAACAGCCGAGATCGGCGAGGACGTGATGATTTATCACGGAGTAACGCTCGGCGGACGATCGTTGGCCAAGGTCAAGCGTCACCCAACCATCGGCGACCGCGTCACCATTGGAGCCGGTGCAAAGGTCCTGGGTCCCATTACCATCGGTGCCGGCAGCGCTATCGGCGCCAACGCCGTGGTGGTGAAGGACGCACCACCGGAGTCCATCATCACAGGCATCCCCGCCACGTGGCGGCATCGTGATGCCCGGTCCGAAACCAAACCGGCCGTGGATCCGGCGGAGTACTACATCGAATACCGGATCTAGCCAGCCAGCCTTCGGTAAAGATTCCAGAAGACGGCATCGAAGGCCCGGTCCGGAAGAATTCGCCGCAACGCCAGGACGCCCCAAGCGCCCCTGCCCACCGGGTAACGGGTTCTTGGGCGTTTTGCCGTGGCGGCGCGAGTAATGGTTCTGGCCACAACCCCCGCCGGCGTAGACAACACATGGCCGGTTCCGGACGTGGATGCCAACGCGGCAGCCACAACGTGCGCTTGTTGCCTGTAGGGCCCGCTGCCCGAGGCCATGAGCAGGCCCTCCCCCGCAATGCCGCCCCACTCACTGGCTGTTCCCGATGGTTCAATAATGACCACGTCGATTCCGTGTGGCTTCAACTCAAGCCGCAACGAATCGCTCATGCCCTCCACCGCAAACTTGGTGCCGTGGTACCAGGCGCCCAACGGCTCATATATTTTGCCGCCTATTGAGGTGATGTTGATGATCCGGCCTGATCCGGCCCTGCGCATCCCGGGAATGACGAGTTGGCTCATCCTCGCCAGACCCATGACATTGACCTCAAATTGCCGCCTGCCCTCAGCCAGAGGAACTTCCTCCAGTGAGCCATAGGAACCGTAACCCGCGTTGTTGACCAGCACGTCAATTGGTCCATGGGCAGCTTCGATCAGCGCCACCGCGGACGCCATCGATTCCTCCGACGTGACATCCAAAGACAGAACAGTAATGCCGTGTTGCTTCAACGGCTCCATCTTGTCCACACGACGTGCGCCTGCGTAGACAGTGAATCCGGCAGCTTGGAGTGCAAGGGCCGTGTCAAAACCGATTCCGGTGGAGGCTCCGGTAACCAGCGCAGTCCGGGCTGCCATGGTGGTCTCCTTGAGTTCGGTAAGGAACGGAAAACAATTCACTACGGCAAAGGCCGGTCCATCCCAGAGTATCTGGGAGGAACCGGCCTTGCGGGAAGGGTGTTGCTAGTGGGTGTCGACGGCCGAGATCTCGGACTTGTCTTCGCCCCAGAGGGTGTGGAACGTACCCTCGGTGTCCACACGACCGTAGGTGTGTGCACCGAAGAGGTCGCGCTGGCCCTGGATCAGGGCGGCGGCAACGCGCTTGCGGCGCAGGCCGTCGTAGTACGCCAGGGAGGACGAGAACACCGGAACGGGGATGCCCAGCTGGACAGCCGTGGCTACAACCCGGCGCCAAGCCGGAAGCGCTTCAGCGATGGCCTTGGTGAAGGCCGGCGCAAACAGCAGGTTGGCGGGCTTCTCATCGGCAGCGTAGGCCTTGGTGATGTCCTTGAGCAGTTCTGCGCGGATGATGCAGCCGGCGCGCCACAGGGAAGCGATCTCGTCCAGCTTGAGGTCCCAGCCGTACTCCTTGGCGGCGGAGGTCAGCATGTCCAGGCCCTGGGCGTAGGAGACCAGCTTGGAGGCGTAGAGAGCCTGGCGGACGTCCTCGACGAAGGTTTCGGGGATTTCCACGGAAGCTTCTTCACCGGCGAGCAGTTCCTGGCCGAGCTTGCGCTGCTCTGTCTGGGAGGACAGTGCGCGGGCGAAAACGGACTCAGCGATGCCGGAGACCGGGGAACCCAGTTCCAGAGCGGAGATGACCGTCCAGCGTCCGGTGCCCTTCTGACCTGCGGCATCCACCACGACGTCAACAAACGGCTTGCCGGTCTTGGCATCAACGTGGCCCAGGACCTCTGCGGAGATTTCGATCAGGAAGGAGGACAGATCGCCCTTGTTCCACTCAGCGAAGATCTTGGACTGCTCGGCGGGCTCAATGCCTGCACCGGAGCGGAGGAGGTCGAATGCTTCACCAATAACCTGCATGTCGGCGTACTCGATGCCATTGTGGACCATCTTGACGAAGTGGCCGGCGCCGTCGGTGCCGATCCATGCACAGCACGGTTCGCCGTCCACCTTGGCGGAGATTTTCTCCAGCAGGGGTCCGAGGGCGTCGTAGGACTCCTTGGAGCCGCCGGGCATGATGGACGGGCCGTTCAGGGCGCCTTCTTCGCCACCGGAGACACCGACGCCGACAAAGTGCAGATCCTTCTTGGCCAGGGCAGCTTCGCGGCGGCGGGTGTCCTCGTAGTGCGAGTTACCGGCATCGATGATGATGTCCCCGGCTTCAAGCAACGGCTCGAGCTGCTCGATCACGTTGTCAACGGGAGCGCCTGCCTTGACCATGATGAGGACGCGGCGGGGCTTTTCAAGGGAGTCGACGAGATCCTGCAGTGTTTCCGTGCGGATGAAGTCGCCGTCCGTGCCGTGCTTTTCCAGCAGGGCGTCAGTCTTTTCCACGGAGCGGTTGTGGAGAGCCACGGTGAAGCCGTTGCGGGCAAGGTTGCGGGCCAGGTTGGCGCCCATCACCGCAAGGCCGGTGACACCGATGTGTGCTGACATCAAAACTCCATTTCGTTCTTGTACAAGTTCGTGTACAAACAGTCGCCCGATACCCAATGGGGCACGCGGGAAGCGATTTCAAAACCAGGGGCTGTAATAAACCATACGTATTTAAGCCAAGTGCGGGAAAGCGGCGCCCACGTTTTGGAACGGTGCCGCGTCATAAACAGTCTATGATGCCGCCCCGGATTCCTCTGCGCACCTGAGGTCGCCGCGCCACTATGCTTACCTCTATGTCAACCAGCCTCCACCACCGCGCCGTAGAGCACTTGGGCACCAAAATCGTCGGCGGCGCCCTGCCCACGGGCCATGTCATGCTGGCCGAGCACTTGGAAGACGAACTCAAAGTTTCGCGTTCAGTGGTCCGTGAAGCCGTCCGTGTGCTGCAGTCGCTGGGACTTGTGGAGACCATCAAGCGAGTAGGCATCAGGGTCTTGCCGGCACATCGTTGGAACCCTTTCGATCCTCTGGTGATTCGTTGGCGGCTGGCCGGCGAAGGGCGCGGCGCCCAGTTGAGGTCGCTCGCTGAGCTGCGTTCCGCCGTCGAACCTGTAGCAGCGGAACTGGCCGCCGGGAACGCCCCGGAAAGTCTTCGGAAGGAGCTGGTGGGCATCTCCCTTGCCATGAAGGAAGCCGGCGATGCCGGTGACATGGCCCGGTTCCTTGACCTCGACATCAGGTTCCACGCGTTGGTCCTCTCCGGCTCCGGCAACGAAATGTTCGCCAACCTGATTGGCCAGGTCACGGAGACCCTCACAGGTAGAACTGTGCACGGACTTATGCCGGAACATCCCCAAAAGCAAGCGCTTCAGTGGCACATGGACGTCGCCCACGCGATTGATGCGGGCGACGGGTCCGTCGCGCGCGAAGCCGCTGCAAAAATCATGAAGCAGACCATTGCGGAGCTGGCACCCAGTTGGAATGACCAGCCCCGCGTGTTCGTCCCCGTCGCCAGGAACTAGTCTTTATCCCTGAAAGTTCAGCAGCACTTTTCCGGATTCAGCGGAGTTCTTCGCCACCTCAAAAGCCTCCAGGCCCTGGGCAAGGCCGAACTCGTGCGTCACCACGGGGTCGACGAACAGCGAACCATCGGCCAGGGCAGCAATGACCTCATCGATCTCGTCGTTGAAGCGGAACGAGCCAAGGAGTTCCAGCTCGCGGGTGATGGCGAGGGAGATGAACACGGGCTGGGGTCCGGACGGCAGGAGTCCCACCATCACCACCTTGCCGCCGCGGGTAGCGCCCTTGATGGCCGAGGCAAGGCCAAAATGGCTTCCAGAGGATTCAATCACCACGTCTGCGTCCACCGCCGCAATAGCCGCGGCATCGTCGCCCTTGAGGATCTCATCGGCGCCAACGGCAACGGCGATTTCCAGAGGCTTGTCATGCATGTCGACGGCGACAATCCGGGCCGCGCCGGCACGCTTCAGGACGGCAACGGCGAGTGCACCGATCGGACCGCTGCCAATCACCAGGGCTGTCTTTCCCCTGACGTCTCCCGCGCGGCCTACGGCGTGCCAAGCGACACTGGCGGGCTCAACCAGGGCGGCAGTACGGAGATTCAGGTTCTCCGGAAGCGGGCGCAGCATCCTTGAGGGAAGGTTTGCGTAGCGGCTGAACGCGCCGTCTGTGTGGGGGTACCGGGCAGCACTGCCAAGGTAGGTGCAGCCCGGGGAGAGGTTGGGCCGTTCCTGGGGGTATCTGACGTCGCCGGGTGCCGGGGTTGCCGGGTGGACGGCCACGGGGGTTCCCTCGGCGGGGCCGGTACCGTCGGCTGCCTGCTGGACCACTACGCCCACGATTTCGTGTCCAAGGACCATGGGCTCTTTGAGGATCGACTCCCCTGCTGCTCCGTGCAGCCAGTAGTGAAGGTCCGATCCACAGATCCCGCCGTAGGCAATCTCCACGATCGCTTCATCCGTAGCCGGTATTGCCAAGGGGATGTCTTCAATCCTAAGGTCGCCCTTGCCATGGGCAACCACGGCGGGGCCTGAGGCCGGGAGAATAATGCTCATCAGACCACCACCGTCATTCCACCGTCGACGAAGATCGTCTGGCCGTTCACGAAGTTCGAGGCCTGGGAGGCGAGCCATACGGTGGGCCCGGCAAGGTCTGCCGTAGTGCCCCAGCGATTGGCCGGGGTCCGGCCAAGGATCCAGGAATTGAAGTCAGCATCGTCCACCAGGTTTTGGGTCATTTCCGTGTGGATGTACCCCGGCGCGATTCCGTTGATCTGCAAACCGGAGGCGGCCCATTCTGCCGTCATGGCGCGGGTGAGGTTACGGAGACCGCCCTTGGCAGCCACATAGGGGGCGATGGTGGGGCGCGCCAGGTCCGTTTGAACCGAGCAGATGTTGATGATCTTGCCGTGACCCCGGGGGATCATATGCCGTGCCGCTTCCCGGCCTACCAGGAAGGCGCTGGTGAGGTCCGTGGTAATGACGCGGTCCCAGTCCTTGACGTCGAGCTCCAGCATGGGGACACGGTGCTGAATTCCAGCGTTGTTAACCAGGATGTCCAAAGGCCCCACGTTCTGTTCAATCCAAGCCACACCCTCAGCAGCGTCCGTTGCATCGGTGACATCGAAAGCCCGGCTATGGACCCTTTCATCCGGATAGTCAGCGGCCATGGCCTGGTGGGCTTTCTCCAGGCGTTCAGTGCTGATGCCATTGAGCACCACCGTCGCGCCGGCATCGGCAAGGCCCCTGGCCAGGGCATTGCCGATACCGCGGCTTGAACCAGTGACCAAGGCAACCCGCCCGGTCAGATCAAAAAGTCCATTCATAGTTTTGTTCTTCATTCCTTCTGGTGTTGCGCCGGTTCAGTTGCTGTTCGACGTCGCGGCTGGTGAAAGGCTGAGGTTTGCGATGGCCTGACGGACAACGGCGAGGTCTTGATCACCGAGTCCTTGGCGTTTGAGTTCGGCGTAAAGGTCGATTGCTGCCGATGCCACGGGGACCGCGGAACCAACGGCTTGTGCGCTGGTGAGCACGAAGCCGAGGTCCTTGTGCATGAACTTTGCCGGCCCGGTGGGCGCATAGTCCTTGGCGGCAAGGCGTGGGCCAACGTTCTCCAGCACCCGGCTTCCGGCCAGCCCTCCGGAAAGGACCTCAAAGAGTGCCTGCACGTCCATGCCGGAGCGTTCCGCGAGTTCAGCCGCTTCGGCGAGGGCCGCCGTCGTTGTCCCTACGATGAGTTGGTTGCAGGCTTTGGCGAGCGACCCCGAACCCAGCGGCCCCATGCGCCGGACCGTGGTCCCCATGGTTTCCAGAAGCGGCTTGAGCGCTTCGAACTGGCTTTGGGTGCCGCCCACCATGATGGCAAGGCTTCCGCTGTGCGCCCCGGCGGTACCGCCGCTGACCGGCGCATCCACCACCACGGCATTGCCGCCGGATGCCTCATGAACAGTTTCGCCAAATAGTTGGACCGCGGTGGGGGAAACGCTGCTCATGACGACGACGGCGGTACCCGGCCGGGGTGCCTTGTTCCGCCATGATTCGAGAAGGTCCGCGGCGGCTTCCTCGATGAAGGGCAGATCGGGGAGCATAAAGATGATGGTGTCTTCGTCCCGCAGCTCCGCCACGGCTGCTGCGCGCCGCACGCCGGAGAGGCCTTCAAAGGCGGCCCCGGAGCGATTCCAGGCAGTGACGTCCCAACCGGCAATGGCGATTTTTGATGCCATGGGGGCTCCCATGAGACCTAAGCCTACGAAGCCTACGCGTTTGCTTGTCATGGTGGGTAACCTCACTTCTTTGTGGTCATCTATAGAAATTCTGTTCAATATCCTAGCCGTCATTCAGTATGATGAACACTATGACGACTGATGAACTTACCATCGCCATCGCTGTACCCCTCGAAGCCGAGCATGTAGAGCTGATCCGCGCCGTAGATCCTTCCATAACAGTTCTCTACGAACCCGAGCTCCTGCCGCCGGAACGCTTCCCGGCCGATCACGCCGGCGATCCGGAATTCACGCGCACACCCGAGCAGGAGGAACGTTACTGGGACATGCTCAACCGGGCACAGGTCCTGTACGGCTTCCCCAATGAAAGTCCAGCCGGATTAGCGCGCATCGCTGCGAGCAACCCGCACTTGCAGTGGATTCACGCCATGGCGGCAGGAGCCGGTGGCGCGGTCAAGGCTTCAGGGCTCGACACCGAAACCCTGCAGAAGTTCCGCGTGACCACGTCCGCAGGTGTCCACGCGCTGCCGCTGGCAGAGTTTTCAGCCTTCGGCATCCTCAACGGCTTCAAGCGCAGCGCCGAAATGGCGCGGGATCAAGCCGCCAAGGTTTGGCCAGAGCTGAGAACACCCACCAAACTGGCCAACGGCTCGAAAGTGGTTATCGCCGGCCTCGGTGAAATTGGCATGGAAACTGCCCGAATCGTGCGGGCGCTGGGCATGAAAGTCAGCGGAACCAAGCGCACTGTGGAATCCATCGAGGGAATCGAGGAGGTCACCAACAATGATGGTCTTCCCCGCCTGGTGGCTGATGCCGATGCCGTGATCAATACACTTCCCGGCACGCCGTACACGGAGAATCTTTTCAACAGTGACATTTTCTCCGCCATGAAACCGGGCACCGTGTTTGTGAACGTGGGCCGCGGAACCGTGGTGGATGAAGACGCCTTGCTGGAGGCGCTGAACAACGGCCAGCTTTCATACGCCTGCCTGGACGTTTTCGCGGTGGAACCGCTCCCCCAGGACAGCCCCTTATGGAACCACCCCAAGGTCCTGGTGTCCCCGCACACTTCTGCATTGAGTGCTGCCGAGAACCGGCTCATCGCCGAACGCTTCTGCAGCAACCTGCGCACCTTCCTGGACGGCGGCGAACTCCCCCATCTGGTTGATCCGGTCCACTTCTACTAAGCCGGCAACTACCAACCCGTGGCGTCAAACCACCTCTCGGACAACGTGTCGGTCATGGTCCTGACATAAGTGCTCGAGAGGTGGTTGTCGTCGAGGTATACATAAACGTTGCCCACAATGCCTGGACAGGCCGTGCCGTCACAGATCAGGTCCGTCATGTCCAGGATGGACAATCCCGTGAAAGTCCCTTCCAACTGATCCAAAGGATTGGTCTCGGCGAGCACCGAAGACAGGGCAGGTCGGCACCGCGGATCATCCACTCCGGAGGCCATGGCACATTCACTGGGGCTAAAGGAGAAACGCGGGTTGTCCCGCATGGCGATGACTTCCACGCCCTGATCAGTAATTTCACCCACCAACTCGTCGAGCCCCCACGTGAGGTCCTCGTCAGGTGAGTCGGGAACTGCCGCTGTTCCTACCAGGAAGACAGCATCGGGCCGATGGATACGGATGTGTTCCCTGACGTTCCTGTTGAACGCATTGCATTCGTCCCCTACCTCATCGGTTTCAGTCATGAAAGGGCAGGCACCGAAGGTGACTGCCTGGACACGCCAGCGGTTCTCCTTGGCCAGCGGACCGATCGCTCCGAGCCATTGCAGCGAATGGGACTGACCCACCACAAAGACGGTCTTCTCCGCGTCAGCGCCGACGTCGTTCTGCTGGCACTCTGCAAAAAGCACCGGATCCGTGGGGCGGAGTTCACCGGTACACGGGCCATCGAGCTTTCCCCAATCTTCCGGAAGCTGCTCAGGGGTGGGCAGTGTCCGTACGCCGTCGCCAACCCGGTCAACGTAGCCAGGTAGCAGGGCCCGCGCTCCGGGGTTGTCATCATCACTTTGCTTGGCAATAAGGTTCTTCTCCGCCTGTTGCTGGAATCCAAACTGCGCCATCGGGGCTGCAGCCACTGCCAGGCAAACCAGCACAGCCACAGCCAGACGACGTTTCCTTGCTTCCGGCCACCTCCATGCACGCAGGGGCTGCTCCACAAACCTGGTGGTGAGAAACGCCAACACCAAGGACGCACCCACAATCAAGGTGCCGGTGATCGCATCTGCGTGGTCTTGGCCGATCCACACCAAGGTGATCACCAACAGCGGCCAATGCCACAGGTAAAGGGCATATGAGGTGGAGCCCAGCCCCACCAGCAGCTTGGACGACAGGATCCTGTCAACTCCGAAGCGGCTTCCAGATTGCCCCGCGACGATGACAGCCACGGCCGCGAAGGTCGGCCACAGCGCCACGAAACCCGGAAACGCGGTCTGGACCTGCAGGACAGCACCACAGCTCAGCATGGCGGCTATGCCCACCCACCCCAGCACGCCCCTCAGCCCGCGGCCGGGCCGAAGATAGGGAAGCAACAGCGCCACCAGGGTTCCCAACGCAAACTCCCACAGCCGGGCAAACGTATCGAAATATGCAAGTTCCTGATGGGCGGCCGTGAAATAGACCGAATAGGCCAGCGAAACTACAAAAATCAGTCCGAACACTCCTAGCAGCACGGCCCGATACCGCAAGCTGAACCGGCGGCACGCCCAAGCCGTAGCAACAAAAATGGCAGGCCACAGGATGAACACTTGCCCCTGAATGGACAGGGACCAGAAGTGCTGAAAAGGGCTTGCCACGCTGTGGTCTGCTGCGTAGTAGTTGACCACCTGGCGCTGAAGCAGCCAATTTTGAACGTAGAAGAGGGACGCCCAGCCTTGGTTGACTATCTCAATCCATCGCGTGCGGGGAATGACCACATACGTGGCCGCCAACGTGCCAAGCAGCACCACCACGACGGCGGGCAGCAGTCGCCAGAACAGGTGCAACCAGTGCCGCACCAGTGATACCGGCCGGGCATCCTCGAAACGGCTCACGAATTGCAGGGTCATGAGGAACGCCGAAATCAGCAGGAAGACATCCACCCCACCGGAAACCCGGCCAAACCAGATGTGGTAGGTGACGACCATGAGCACGGCCAAAGATCGAAGGCCCTGAATCTCAGGCCTAAACTTTGTACCCCGTCCGCCCGCCCGGACCTGACCAGGACTTTCCGGTGATGTGAGGCCCTTGGTAGCCGTCATGGACACGCTCCTCATTCGCTGCACCAATTCTGCACTGCCACCGGGGTTTTGCCATCACACTCCTCGGACGCGTTTTTGTGTCCAAGACAAAGCAGCGCGGCACCCTCCACAAGGAAGGTGCCGCGCTGTTTCTGTTGGTTTTCAGGTACTCTGCGCCCGGTTGTTCGTTGGGGAACTACTTAGCGTCTTCCGTGCTGACGAGGTCCCTGCCTGCAGTTTCAGGCGTGAAGAACGTGGTCACGAAGGAGATAAGAGCCAGGACCAGCGAGTAGATGGCCAGGACCAGCCATGAGTGGTTTGTAGCAGCCAACATGAGCGCGCCAAGCAGCGGCGCCAAGCCACCAGCCAGAACCGCTGAAATTTCGCGGCTCATGGCCACGCCGGTGAAACGGTATTGCGATCCGAAGAGTTCGGGGAGCAGAGGGCACTGTGGGCCGAGCATCGACTGGACACCGATTGCAATGCCCACCGCCATGACTACCCAGACCAGAGTGACGTTTCCGAGAGTGACCAGATAGAAGGCGGGAACCGCGATGATCGCCTGGAAGAGAGCTCCATAGCGGTAGACAGGCACTCGACCAAACCTATCGGATAGCGCGCCGAACGTGACCACCAGAACGGCGGCGAACCCGGCCGCAATCAACAACCCAATAGGACCAATCGAGTTGTTGCCTGCAAAAACACCTGCCGGCATGCTCATGAATGACACCAGCAGTGCGGAGTAGATCGATGAGTTGCCGTTCTCTCCCATGCGAAGACCAATGCCCAGCAGGACATTCTTCTTTGAGTGCTTCCAGAGCGCGCCAATCGGATTCTTGACCACGTTCTTGTGCTTCTCCAGCTCCTGGAAGGCCGGGGTTTCCTTGAGCTTGAGGCGGATGAAGATGGCTACTGCGATCAGAATGAAGCTGGCAAGGAAGGGCACTCGCCACAACCAGCCCTGCAGGACGGACTTATCCGCCATCGCAATAAGAGCAAAAGTTCCGGCACCGAGGAGCGTGCCTAACTGGATGCCGACGAACGGCAGCGAAGCGAAGAACCCACGACGGCGACGCGGAGCCACTTCCGAGATCAAAGTTGTTGCGCCGGCCTGCTCCGCCCCGGCTCCCAGTCCCTGAACGATTCGCAGCGTCACCAGCAGAACAGCGCCGAGCATTCCGGCCTGCTCGAACGTAGGGAGCAGGCCGATGGCAAAGCTCGCCGTCCCCATCAACGCGATGGTCAGGATCAGCACCATCTTCCTGCCAAACCTGTCCCCGATGTAGCCGAAGATCAAACCACCAAACGGCCGTGCGGCGAAGCCAACGCCGTAGGTTGCGAAGGAAGCAATCAGTGCGCCATCGGGGCCCAGCGGCGAAAAGAACAGTGGACCAAAGATCAGCGCCGACGCCAAGCCATAAATGTAGAAGTCGTAGTACTCCAGCGCCGATCCCACAGAGCTGGCCAATGTAGCCCTGCGGAGCTGTTCCGGCTCAACTACGGCGTCGTCAGCCTCGGCTGCGAGCTTTTCATTTGCACGAGTTATCACAAGCACTCCCTCAAAATCACCCCGGGCCCCCGTTGGCCCAGTGAGATAGTGATGGCATCACCGCCAAGATCACTATGATGAACAGCGTACAGCTTGTTGAACGCGCTGCCAAGGTTGTAATCAGATTTATTAATTCGGCCGGTCAGACTAGCCCATGGGGTTGCCCAATGACCGTGCCAACTCCTTGAGTTCCTTGACCATGAGCGCGCCTTGCTCGTCCGAATACGTAGCCTTCAGTGCTGTCACGGACAGACCGAGGCTGGGGCCATGGGCTCCATGAGTGGGGACAGGAACGGCCAGGCACACCACCCCCACGGTGGACTCTTCGTCTTCGAACGCGTACCCCTGCTTACGGATAGCGGAAATCTGCGCCTTGAGCTCCTCAGCAGTCTTGAGGGAGTTGGCAGTCATGGTGGGGAGCGCCATGCCATCAGGGAACATGGAGTCGATATCGTGATCGTGCAGCTGCGCAATGAGCGCCTTACCTACGCTGCACAGCGAGACGGGCATCTTGTCGCCGATATTGGACGTTAACCTAACGGCCGGGTGACCCTCGTACCGGGCCAGGTAGATGACGTGATCACCGTCGAGCATCGCGATCCTTACGGTCTCCCCGGAGAGCGTAGGGGCCTGCTCACAGTATTTATAGAACTCCTGGACCTCGTCGAGTCGACTGAGATAAGCAGCACCGAGTTCAACGAGCTTTCTACCCAAGGCAAAATCCGCGCCCTGCCTGGTGATGAGGCGGGCCTCTTCGAGCGCCAACAGCAAATTGGAGGTAGAAGACTTGGGGATGCCGAGTTCACGCGAGAGGTCGCTGAGCGTCAAGCGGCCTGCAGGCGACTCCGCAAGCGCCTCCAGCACCGCAGCGGCACGAGTGACGGCGGGCGCCGGCGATGAGGCGCCCAGCCCTTCGGAACGGGAGGAGCGGGAATCGGCCATGATTCTCCTTCAACATCGCAATTCGGTGTCCATTCTGCTGAACATTACTCATCATAGTGGAATGAGGACCGCGAGAAGGGCTGGAACCCGACCGCCCTAACCCTTGGGCATGGGCCATACTTTTCAAACCCAAAAGTTCTCTGTATATTCATCTTCGAGCTCTCCACCGCGGCATCCCCCAATAGTCGTGGTGGAGAGCTCATCCACTTCCCCGACCAGTTCTACGCAGCAGCGAGTTCCTCACCCCGTACGGACCAGCTGCCACCGGAACCGTCCCGCACCAATTCCCAGGTGACGATGCCAGACTCCGGGTTGTCTCCCAAGCGAATCTGAACCTGCCAGACTTCAACATCTACCCGCCCCTGCCCCCGCGGCATCCGCCGGGAATCCTCCCACCAGGCAACCCGCTCAAACCAGCGGACAGGTTCCACAACCATGGGCCACTCCCTACCTCCCCGCACTATTACTGCCGGGGCACCTTGCTCAACTGTGGGGATGTATACCTGCTCCATGCAAAGAACCTAAGGGGCGGCTCTGACATTAAAGGTTTGCGGAAGCTATCGATCCGAGCCGGGATTCGGAGGCACAAAAAACCCCGCCGTCCAAGCCTTATGACTTGAACAGCGGGGTTTTCCTTGGTGGGTCCTACCGGGATCGAACCGATGACATCCACGGTGTAAACGTGGCGCTCTACCAGCTGAGCTAAAGACCCAATGTACTGTTTCCGCGCTTCGCAACTTCCTCCGCGCTTCAACCAACGAACAATGACTCTACATGATCAACCGCCGGAAACACCAATCGGCTCATGAGCCCGGGGAAGATCCGGCAAAGAGCGTGCCAGGTAGTCCAAAGCGCCGCTGACACCCAGCTCCAGTTTCAGCTGTGCAAAGTCATCCCCACGGGTAGTTCCGCGGTTGATGATGACCACTGGCTTTTCCGCTTTAGCTGCGTGCCGCACGAACCGTAGTCCACTCTGAACCGTCAGCGACGACCCCGCCACAAGGAGTGCCTCCGCATCATCCACCATCCCGTAAGCGCGGGCCACACGGTCCTTGGGGACGTTCTCTCCGAAGTACACAAAGTCCGGCTTCAACGTCCCGCCGCAGATGGGGCACACAGCCATAACGAACGAGGTGATGAGCTCAGAATCCTCCACCGTGGCATCGGCATCCGGAGCCATTTCCACCACTCCGGATTCCAACGCGGCTTCCAGGAAACCGGGATTGATTTCTTCAAGGATTGCTGCGATCAAGCGCCTGCTGAAGGTGTGCCCGTTATCCAGACAAATGACCTGGTCAAAGCGCCCGTGCAGATCCACCACGTTGAGGCTTCCGGCGTCCTCGTGCAACCTGTCAACGTTTTGGGTGATAAGACCTGTCAGCAAACCTCGCCGCTCCAGAAGGGCGACGGCCACATGCCCGGCGTTAGGATCGGCGTGCCTGAGATGGGACCACCCGAGGTGGTTCCGCGCCCAATAACGGCGACGATTCGGCTCACTCCCTATGAACTCCTGGTAGGTCATGGGGTTCCGAGGCGTAGAACCCGGTCCTCGGTAGTCAGGAATTCCGGAATCGGTACTCAACCCGGCCCCCGTGAGAACAGCCAAGCGCTTCCCCCCTAGGAGATCCAAGGCAGCCCTCAGTTCTTCCAGTTCCTTGGGGCTCAGTTGCGCGGCCGGTGCAGGGGCCATGCTGGCAAATCCAGTCATACCCACCCCGGGGCTGTGAGGGCTCACGACTACTGCCCTGCCAACGCCGACAACGCCCGACGGTACTCGGCGAAATCCCTTGCCTGGCCGCGTGGGTTGATAACCACATATTGGACGATTCCCGAAGCGTCGATGATAAAAGTCCCCCTCAACGCCATGCCACTCGCTTCGTCGAAGACACCGTAGTTTCTTGCTACCGCCCCGTGTGGCCAAAAGTCTGCCAAGAGATCAAAGCCGAACTGCTCGCGCTCAGCGTAAGCCCGCTGGGCGAACTTACTGTCAACGGAAATGGCCAATACCGTGGCGTTCGAATCCTTGAAGGCAGCGATGTTGTCGCGAATCTCACAAAGTTCCCCTGTGCAAATCCCGGAGAAGGCAAAAGGAAAGAACACGACAACAACGTTGCGGCCTTGGAAGTCGGTCAAGCGCACAGGCTCACCGTACTGGTTCAGCAGTTCAAAATCCGGTGCGAGCTGCCCTACTTGGGGAGCGAGCACGGAGGCAGGTGCCTGCTGGACTTCGGTCACTTGTTCTTCTTGGGCACCAAACGCGTGGCGCTCCAGTCCTTAGAAACCCCTGCCGATGTAGTTAGGTGCAACCCGGAGGTGGGTGCGGCATCCTGGATATCTGCCGGAGATACGTAGTTGTCACGGCCTGACTTTGGCGTCAGCACCCAAACAACTCCGCCTTCCTTCAGGTTGGTGAGAGAGTCCATGAGGGCATCAACAAGGTCACCATCGCCGTCACGCCACCAGAAAACAACAGCATCCACGACGTCATGATCATCTTCATCCAACAACTCGGAGCCTGTGACATCTTCGATGTCCTCACGCAAGTCGAAATCGACGTCGTCGTCGTAGCCGCGTTCCTGAATCAGATCCCCATCTTTGAAACCCATTCTTTCCGCCACATTTACCGATGTGGCGGCGTCGGCCTCGCTCACGTTTCCTCCTTTTGCAGTGACTTCCATTACTAACAGCCAACACCCTTTGGGCGTGTGCTTCAAGCCATTGTCCCAGCCAGCGGCCATATTCCGCATTCCACACGGTGTTTTGGGTCCTCGAAGATCGCGTGCTTTGCGTCACGGAGGGGCCCGGACTGTGACATACAACGCTCCTCAGGTCCCGCGGCTACGCATCGCGACGCCGCGAAAGCTAGAGTGGCCATGAGCGCTACGGCTGCAGGGCGATCGCCCCGGGAAGTTCCCAAAGGCAGCCACGCGCTCACAAGACCTGCCCGGCGCATCCGACCGGGCTGTTGAAACAGAGATGTCGCACACGACGCGTTCACGACGGGCAGATACCCTGCCGCACTTGAGGCGCCGATGCATGCGCCTAAAGGAAGGTTGGACGTGGCTGCAGGAGAAGAGACCTCACACATCCTCAGCGGGTTGACTGCCCAGCTGCCTGATCGTGATCCGGAAGAGACCGCGGAGTGGATTGAGTCCCTTGATGCGTTGATCGCGGAGC